>DASZGG010000024.1:0-3528 GCA_035939025.1 Chthoniobacterales bacterium
TGAACAGATCCTTGTTTACGGATAGGTAAATCCGTTCTTCCGGCGCCGTAGTGCCGATGTGGAGGCTCGAGGCCTTTTCGAGCAGCTCTTTTTCAGCCTTCGTCATCCGCTCTTTCTGTAGCAAATGCTCATTCCAAGACGGCACAATCATCTCTAAACGCAAGGTATTGGGTCGGGTAATGTCTTCATCCAATCGCCAACTGTACGCCCCATTTCGCAAATGGATCAGGCGAACTTCCCGCATCAGGTTTATGAATTCCCGCCCGTGAGCGCAGTCGACCTTAAACTCGACGGTGATCGACATAGGACCGTCGTGCGGTTCTGGCGTGTAAATGAGTCTGTGCGAAAAGGTCGTGACCGGGGCAGGATCGAAATTGAGGGTTCCGGTAAAGTTGATCGAGAGTGGACGGGCCAGAGCAAGACTAATCAGGAACAGAACGGCCGCTCCAAGCAACGTATAAGTCGTGCCTGTCGTTGCGACAGCGTAACCCCAGATCACCCCGCCAAGAGCCAGAGCCCCCTGCGAAACCATGATTACTGTGGCGTTCATGCGGCCACGCGCCCAACCGGGCATCGCGCGCTGCGCCGCTACCCAGAGTTCGGAAGCAGACAGCGTCCATCCAACACCAGCCAGCGCTGCGACAACCAAGAAAAGCTCTTGCTGCCGAACGAGAGCCATCAATACGTAAACCAGCACAACCACCAAATTCGCCGATACCACGAGGGTATTCGGCGAATAACGAGCCCTGAGCCATGGAATGATAAATACAGCACCGGCGACCGAGCCAACCCCCATGCTCGTGAATAAAAGACCGAGTTGGGAGGGATTGAGATGTAACGCTTTCAAGCCCACGACCGGCATCAAAGCGGGGATCACCGAAATAAACAGCGCAAACAGAGCATTCCGTGCCAATACAACCTGAAGCCCTGGCGCATAACGAACGTAGCGGATAGCCGTCGTGAAAGATTCGAAAAATCTTTCCAAACCAATCCTTGATTGCGCATTTGTTCGTTTCCATTGCAGGACGGCCAGGATCACAACGAGGAAGCAAGCCGCGTTCACGGCAAAGACAAAGTTCAGGCCGATCACTGGGACCAGCAACCCACCTAAAGCTGGTCCAATAATTCCCGAGATGTTCAGTTGCAAACCACCCAAAATCCCTGCCGAGGGAAGTTCTACGTTTGAAACGACCTCAGACACGCTCGACGTCCAGGCTGGGGCATTCAGAGCGAAGCCGACTCCGATAACAAACACGCTAGTCAGGATCACATAGGGATTGAGAAGATGCAGCCAGCCAAGAATCGCTAGAGCGGCAGCCGCGACAGCCAACCAGAGGTTGATCAGGCAGAGAAACTTCTTGCGGTCCACAATGTCGGCGAGGGCGCCGGCGGGCAGCGTGAACAAAAAGAAAGGTAGCGAAGCTACTGTCGCCAGCACCGAAATCAAGAATGGCGACGGAGTGAGCATATTCATCAGCCACGTCGCCGCCGTATCGTGGGCCGCCACACAGGTTCCAGAAATTACGGAGGCAATCCACAGTTTCCGAAAAACTGGGTTTCGTAAGGCCATCCAAGTCGAGGTCTTCGTCATAGTTTGCGGAGTCGAGGAAAACTGGTGATCGTCGCCAGCGGGCGTAGACCACCGACGAATTCTGTTTACAAATGAATTACTACCCATGTTCCTCGCCTGGTCTTTAGGTCCTACTGACAGGGAAGGCTATTCCGGCGATAGGCCAGCAGACCTTGATCCAGGGCCCGACAGAGTTTAGCATCCTCCAGGCTTTCTAGAGAACGATTTGCTCGCTCGTAGTCGGCTGGCAGTAGCCCTCGAACTTAGAGGCGCGTTTTAAGCCATGTTTTGAGCAGGCTTACGCCTTAAGTTGCCTCAACGTCGTGATCACGTCGTCCGGATCCAGCCGCCGCGTGTAATCTACATCGACGTGGGCCAATCGAATCACGCCTTTTCCATCGACGAGAAACGTGGCCGGCACGGGCAGGTGCTGCGCGCCATCGGGGCCGTTGAAGAGATCGAGCGGATGGCCGAACTTGCGGTAAAGCTTTTGCAGTTTTTCTCCAATCTGGAAAACGATGCCAAATTGCCTGGCCACCTTATTCCCCACATCGCTCAGCACGGCGAAAGTGAGTTCATCTTTTTCCTGCGTACTCAGCGAATTGTCCGGCAATTGAGGAGAGATGGCTACGATTTGCGCCGCAAATTGCTGAAACTCCGGCAGAGCGCGTTGAAAGCCTCGCAGGTGCAGATTGCAATAGGGGCACCAGCCGCCCCGGTAAAAGACAAGAACGACTGGACCTTGACGCAACAGCGATTGCAAGCGGACGCAGCGGCCTTGTGCGTCGGGCAGCATAAAGTCCGGAGCGACTGCGCCGGGCTTGAGGGTCCGGCGCTCGATCCCGGAGGCCCGAAGGGCTTCCGTTTCGGCATCCATCACCAACAAGGCGCCGGCGGGGATGATTTCGCCGCGATATTTTGCCCGTGCGGCATCGAGTTCCTGAGTAGTCAAATGCGTGGACATGACGATTGATTACGCCGATTACGCGGCAGTCCATCCTCCATCGACCAACAAGGTTGTGCCGGTGGTAAATTTCGCTGCGTCGGAGGCGAGGTAAAGAACGGCAGCCTTAACCAGAAGAAGGCCGAAGAACTGGTTAAATCCGCACACAAAATCTGCCCTATTCCGTCGTCCTCAAAATCTGCTTGAGCTTCCTTTGGACGGGATTCGTAGACGGAATGGCTCGCCCCATCGAGTTCTGGTTGGTCGTGTTTAACATGTAACTTATTAACTCTCATTCTAACAAGTTACTCAGTAATCGAAAGAGTAGTAACTTGTCAAATGGTTATTTTATCAGTTATCGGCGTGGCATGGTCTTTATTTCTGAGCTTCCAGTCCCAGACGCCCGGATTTTCTTTTGCTCGGCGCGCATCCCGACGGGGCCGTCGTTTAATTTCTGGACAATCTTTTACGTCGAAGGCAGCAGTAGCCCTATTACCGGACGTGATGACGAAGGAAACACCTACCATTCGCTTCCGCCCGATTGCAGCAAAAGGACTGTGAGAATCGTGTTCATATTGCACATCCTGTGAAACCGGCATTTTTACTGCGCGTTTAAACACTCAGACTCATGAGAGCTGGACAGAGTTCTTCCTGGAAGGCGGGAATGCGGTTTTTTAGAACGCATGGAAAAAGATTGAACATTGGAAACGGTGAGGAACAGCCAGGAGACTGCTGCGATTAGCAGGGAATTCAAATTCCGTCATAACGTGAATACCCTCGCTTTGCCCAATAGTCCGGCGGTTCGTCCTTCGTATAGGTAATCCGCGTAATCGCCTTGATGTTCTTCAGGCCTAGTTTTACAGGTACGAGCAGCCGGAGCGGAGCCCCGTGCTCCACTGTGAGAGGCTTTCCGTTCAGGTGAGTCGCCAGCAAAGTCTGCGGATGCTGCGCTGTCAGCAGGTCAATCGAAACGAAATATGGATCCGGATTCCCGTTTGCGTCGAGATTGACGGAC
>DASZGG010000025.1:0-2587 GCA_035939025.1 Chthoniobacterales bacterium
GCCCAGGCGCCGCCGGTCTTCGCATCTTTCATGATCATCTTTGAATGGTAGTGATAAACCTCGCCCTCAAGAATCTGCTCGGCGGAGCTGACGATGGATTCGCAGCGCGCGAACATGCCATAGATGGTGTCACCGGGGTGGTTCCAAAGGGAAAGCCGGACAATCTTGCCGCGGCCGTCGTCCCGTCCGAAGGCGATGCTCGAGGGAATGTATGGCGTAGTCTACCGAATAAAGTTCCAAGTCCAGAATTCTAAAAAGCGCCGGCATTGCTCTGGACAAACTCTTGATTGGGCAGGTCCGTAACCGATTTCTTAACTTCGGAATCACAGAGACGACAGAGAAGAGAAATCAGGGTTCGGACACATTATTCGTCAAATGATGCCTGTTGAGACGCAAATTCGGACTCGGCGGGGACGGAAATTTGTAAGTCCGATATTTCGTTCGGAAATCCGCTCGAGTCCGTTCTATGCATAAGCATCTCATGGACAGGCACAAGCAGTGGATCATGAAGGCTTGGCACGCAAAGTGTTCGAGAGGTCCTTTAGTCAACCCCTTTGGCCGGTGCCAATTCTACGCGTGGTTTTCGCCGACGATAAAACTGGAGTAAGCGGTCGAACTAGCCTCTACACGATCAAAGCGGTGTTGAATGGCCGGGGCGATGAGATCATCGACTTGGCCAAGACGAACTTGTTTCGGTAACAGAAAGTGCACTATGAAATACTCAAGGAAAATCAGCCTTCCGGTCGGACTCCGCGGGATGGATCTACTCGATACGCCACTCTGGAATAAAGGCACAGCGTTTGACGACCAGGAGCGCACCGCTTTAGGTCTACAGGGACTTCTGCCGCCGCGTACTGAGGCGCTTCAGGAACAGTCGCTACGTGCTTATGAAGCCTTTAGCTCGAAGAAGACGGATCTCGAGCGTCACATCTATTTGCGTCAGTTGCAGGATTCGAATGAAACCCTCTTTTACCGGTTGATGCTTGATCATATTGAGGAAATGATGCCGATCGTTTACACACCGATGGTTGGCTTGGCCTGTCAGCAGTTCAGCCATATCTATCGTCGGCCCCGTGGGCTTTTTGTTTCCTATCCCTTGCGCGACTCGATCGCCGAAGTTTTGCGCAATCGTCCCAACCCGGAGGTAGACGTTATTGTTGTCACCGATGGTGAACGCATCCTGGGACTTGGCGATCAAGGAGTGGGTGGCTTAGGCATTCCGATCGGTAAGCTATCGCTGTACTCATTGATTGGGGGAATTCATCCGTCGAGAACGCTCCCGATTGTTCTGGATGTTGGCACGAATAACCAGGAACGCTTAAACGATCCGGAGTATCTCGGTTGGCGTCACGAGAGAGTCAGAGGGGAGCAGTATTTCGATTTCGTGGATCGCTTCGTGCAGGCAGTAAAACAGGAGCTACCCCATACCTGTCTGCAATGGGAAGATTTTGCGACGCCAAATGCCCGTCCCTTGTTGGTGCGTTATCAGAACGACCTTCTAACCTTCAACGATGATGTCCAGGGGACTGCGGCAGTAGTTCTGGGAGCAGTTGTTGGCGCGTCCAAAGTTGCGCGGAAAAGCATCAAAGAACATCAGATAGTTTTCGTCGGTGCCGGTTCGGCCGCGATCGGCGTTGCAGACTACCTCCGTGTTGCAATGGTTGAAGAGGGTCTTTCCGAAAATGAAGCCCTTGCTCGCTTTTGGATCGTCGATAAAGACGGGCTGTTGGATAGCGATCGGCGAGACCTCTCGGATGAGCAGAAAACTTACGCCAGAGCTCGCAACGAAATTGCGGATTGGCCCCGCAATCAAGCTGGTCAGGTCGGCTTGGCAGAGGTCATCAGCAAGGTCGATGCTACCGTGCTGATTGGCTTATCTACCGTTAAAGGTATCTTCACTGAGTCGATTGTTCGCGAAATGGCCAGAAAAACCGAGCGACCAATCATCTTTCCTTTGTCGAATCCCACAAGCCGTTCAGAGGCCGAACCTTCAGATATCCTGGCATGGACGGAAGGTCGGGCCCTTGTTGCCACAGGGTCACCATTCGCGCCGGTGAAATACGGCGGGCAAAGCATCGAGATCGCTCAATGCAACAATGTCTTCATCTTTCCAGCAGTCGGGCTTGGATTGTTTGCCTCACAGGCCCGGAGAGTGACCGATAAAATGATACTTGCCGGGGCAAAAGCTCTTGGTGATCATTCTCCAGCGCTACGAGATCCCGCTGCTTCCCTGCTGCCAAGGGTTAGAACCATCCGGGAGGTTGCGCTCGAGATCGCTTATGCGGTCGCTCTAAAAGCACAAGAAGAGGGTCTAGCTCCGGCATGCGAACCTGAAGCACTCCGGCGAGACGTTGTCGAAAGCCAATGGACCCCAGAATACATACCGTTCATCTTGTGAAAAAAAACCTCACTCAATCCTTGCAGCACCTGTGCAATTGCAAGCCCAAGGACGACTCCTCAAATTTGGGAATTTGGGTTTAATGAGCAGACGGAGGGACAGGTCAGTGAAGTAGCGAATCCTGCAGGATTTGTGATCGATTCAGTCTAGGGGTACAGCAGGATTTCGCGTCCGACGGTCGAGGACTCG
>DASZGG010000026.1:0-6914 GCA_035939025.1 Chthoniobacterales bacterium
AAGGTCACCCCGATCATTCCAGCGAAGACGGCTGTACCCAGCGCCTGATCCATTTCTGCCCCCGCGCCTTTGGCGATTACTAACGGCAACACGCCAAGAATGAAAGCAAACGAAGTCATGAGGATTGGCCGCAAACGCAACCTGGAAGCTTCTGCCGCAGCCTCCATGCGCCCACTCCCGGATTCCATCTGCTGCCTGGCAAACTCCACGATCAAGATGGCATTCTTACAAGCGAGCCCTACGAGAACAATGAATCCGATTTGGGTGAAGATATTGTTGTCCTGTCCTCGAAAATAAACTCCAGCCATGGCCGACAATAAGCACATCGGAACGATCAGGATAACCGCCAGTGGCAGCGACCAGCTCTCGTATTGAGCGGCCAACGCCAGAAAGACAAACAAGACACAAAGAGGGAAGATGAAAATCGCTGTGTTACCAGCCGTAACCTCTTGATAGGTTAATTGCGTCCACTCGAATGAGAACTGGCTCGGCAGATTCTCTCGGCAGAGTCGTTCCATCTTCTCGATCGCCTGGCCAGAACTGACTCCTGGCAAGGTCGCCCCTTGAATGAGGGCCGCGGGATAGACGTTATAATGGCTGACGCTATCCGGGCCATTGATCCGTTGAACATCCATTAGACTTCCCAATGGCACCATTCCGCCCGTGCTATTACGGGTGTACATCCTTAGGATCTGATTAGGATTCGACCGGAAAGCAGCATCACCTTGCAAGTTTACCTGGTACGTTCGCCCCAGGAAGTTGAAGTCGTTCACGTAGTTGCTTCCAAGATAACTCTGGAGGGTAGTAAACACCGAGCTGATCGGCACATTCAAGGTCTCCAATTTTTCCCGGTCGATATTCAGAAAGAGTTGCGGCACCTGGGAACGATAGGTAGTAAAAACTCCGCTTAAGCCAGGCTCTTTGTTCGCGGCCGCGGTGACCGCGTCGGTCGCCTGCTGCAACGCATTCAATCCGGCATTTCGGCGATCCTCAATCTCGAGCTGGAACCCACCGGCATTCCCCATTCCTCGAACGGAGGGAGGCTGGATCGCAATAACAAACGCATCCTGAATCGATGAAAACGCTGTCTGCAGTTTCGCTACGACCGCCGTAGCCGATTGCTCCGGATGACCGATTCGTTCACTAAATGGTTTGAGAGGGAAGAAGACAGTCAAGGCATTGGACTTGATCGTCGAATCCAGAATCGATAAGCCTTCGATAGCGAAGGTGAGCTCTACCCCGGGGATGTTCCTGCCAATCTCCCCGATCTGTCGTCGGACGTCGTCGTTCCGTTGGAGCGAGGCTCCGTCCGGCAGCTGCGCAAACACGATGAGGTAACCCTGATCCATGGTCGGAATAAAACCGGCCGGAACCTTCTGGAATATCAACCCGGTCAAAGCAAGAAGTCCAACATAAACCACTAACACCAGTCCGCTAACTCGAAGCAGCCGGCGGACCACGGCTTCATAACCGGCGATTCCCAAATCGAAAGTTCGATTAAATAAGCGGAAAAACCAACCCAGGAAAATGTCAATCAGCCGGCTGAGCAGATCCTTCTTCGCGTGTCCCGGTCTGATCAAGAGGGCAGCTAACGCCGGGCTCAGGGTAAGCGAGTTGAATGCCGAAATTAAGGTCGCAATGGCAATGGTCAGTGCAAACTGCCGATAGAATTGGCCGCTGATGCCGCTGACAAGTGCTGTCGGAACGAACACGGCCGTCAGCACCACCGCAATGGAAATCACCGCTCCACCCACCTCATCCATCGCCTTCCTGGCTGCCTCTTTCGGATCGAGGCCGTGCTCGATCCATCGTTCCACATTCTCGACCACCACGATCGCGTCATCCACCACGATGCCGATCGCCAATACCAGCCCAAATAACGAAAGTGAGTTGAGGGAAAACCCCATCGGAGCCATCACCGCTAAGGTTCCGATCAACGAAACGGGCACCGCGATCAATGGAATCACGGCAATTCTCCAGGACTGGAGAAATACCATGACCACAATCACAACCAGGATGATGGCATCCCGGAGCGTCTCATAGACTGCGTCAATGGATTGTTGAGTAAAGAGGGTGGGATCGTAGGGGATAGAGTATTCCATTCCCGGAGGAAACGATTTCGCCATTTCCGCGATCTGCTTTTTCACGAGTGCGGCGGTTTTCAGCTCGTTGGACCCAGGCAGCTGAAAGATTCCGATAGCGACGGCAGGTATTACTCCATCCTGAAAGGTAGTACTGGTGTAGCTCTGTCCACCTAGCTCCAGCCTCGCGACATCGCCCAGGTAAACCAACTGTCCATTACTGCCTCGTTTCAAAATGATCCTGGCGAACTGTTCCGGAGTCACCAGACGTCCCTTGGTATTGAGAATGAATTGAAATTCCGTCTTGGGACGTGCCGGCTCGGCCCCGATGCTTCCCGGTGCGACTTGAACGTTTTGTGCCTGAACCGCGCTTACAACGTCATCCGCAGTTAATCCGCGGGAAAACATCAGATCCGGATCTAACCAGACACGCATACTGTACGGCTGCGCGCCAAAAACCTGGACGTTTCCTACACCGTCGATCCGCTTGAGAGAATCCTCAATCTGGGTGTAAGCATAGTTACTTAGATAGAGAGGGGTATAAGTGTTGCTTTTCGAAGTCAGCCCGATCGCCATGAGAATGTCCGGCGACTGTTTTTGGGTGGTGACACCGATATTTCTGACCTCCAGCGGCAATTGCGGCTCGGCAATCGCAACCCGGTTCTGAACAAGTACCTGCGCGATGTTCGGGTCGGTGCCTAACTTGAATGTCACCGTTAGCTGCATGGTGCCATCCATGGCAGAGACGGAAGACATGTATAGCATGTTCTCCACCCCGTTGACCTGCTGCTCGATCGGCTCCGCCACTGTCTCCGCCAGGGTCTTCGGATCTGCACCCGGATACTGCGCCTGCACTACTACCGTCGGCGGCGCAATCTCAGGATACTGTGCAACCGGCAAGATCGTATAAGCAATCGCACCCAGCAGTACGGTGACAATAGAAATTACAATCGCGAAAATTGGGCGATCGATAAAAAAATGAGACAACTTCACTATTTTTTCCCCAACGGTTAAGGCGTGGTCTTGCTCCGGTCCGTGCCGCCGCGTGACGCGCTCGATTTTGAGCTCGTCAGCGGCATTGAAATGTCGTTCGAACTGAATTGCTCCATCGCTCCCTGCTGCGGTCTCACCGAGCTATCGGGCCGCACCTTAATAATTCCGTTGATAATGACGACATCATCCGGTTGCAGTCCCGATTTTACCACCCGCAGTCCTTCGGCCAGCTGTCCCGTCGTGATATGACGC
Organism: Chthoniobacterales bacterium; assembly: GCA_035939025.1. Classification (GTDB taxonomy): domain Bacteria; phylum Verrucomicrobiota; class Verrucomicrobiia; order Chthoniobacterales; family JAFAMB01; genus JAFAMB01. The sequence goes on from DASZGG010000026.1 coordinate 3,327, forward strand.
AGCCGGGCGATATTCTTGGAATCCACGACGTAGACGAAACTTTGGTCCTGATCCGAGCCGATCGCCCGATCAGCAACCAGCAGAGCGTCGTATTTCGGGCTCGAGGCCACCCGCACCCGGACAAAGTTCCCCGGCGTCAAAAAGCCGTCGGTGTTCCGAAATGATCCCCGGATCAGGAGCGTGCCGGTCGATGAGTCGAAAGAGTTATCCGAAAAATCGATGGTTCCCTCATGAGGGAACCCTGTTTCATCCTGCAACTGAAGATAGACAGGGACCTTGCCATCCTGTGTACTGGCAATTTTCCCTTGCCGGATAAGTCGCTGATATCCCAGCGCGGCGAGCTCATCCATGCTGAAGTAAGCATAAATCGGATCGATGCTGACTATCGTGGTGAGTTGAGTGGAATCAGCTTGGACGAGGTTCCCAATATTCACCAGCTGGCGGCTGACGCGTCCATCGATCGGCGAGGTAACATGCGTAAATTCAAGATTCAGTTGAGCCGAATTGAGTGCCGCTTGAGCCGCGATCACCTGCGCCGCAGATTGGTTCTTATTAGACAAGGCCGTATCATAATCTTCCTTGGCGATGACTCCCGTCTCTCGCAAACGCTGTTGGCGCTCGAACGTCACATTCTGCAGTTGCTGATTGGCTTGGGCCTGCCGCAACTGGCCAACAGTCTGCTCGTAAGCATCCTGATACGGTCTGGGATCGATTTGATAGAGCAAATCTCCTTTGTGGACAATATCGCCTTCCTTAAAGGGAATATCGACAATGTAGCCGCTGACCCGCGGCGTGACACTCACCAGTTTGACCGCCGCGGTTCGTCCGGTGAACTCGTTCCAATTCACCACCTCTTTCTGCTCCGGTTTGCTGACTGTCACCTCTGCTGGTGGTAAGCCATGCGCTGCCGGCTGCTGGTTGTTACAGCCTGCCAGCCAAAGAGTTAACACGACAAAGATCAACCGCCCTCCGCTCGTGTGAAGTCGCTTCGCCGACGTGATGCCTTGCTCCGTCGCCCCTGTTGGGTGATCGCCCTCCCGATCGCTTCGGAAATGACGCTTCGGTGCTGAGTTAACGCTTCCGTTTGGCCGGAAAGGCAGATCTAGGCCCTCGTCCGGCGGCGATAAAATTGTTTTCATGCGTCGTTCAATCGTTGCTCGAGGCAGAAATTAGGATACCAAGGCGCTTTCCGCAAGAAGGCACCCAATAGTAATTAGGTTACCTTTGGGAAACCGCGGTATTTCCGTCCTGCTGCGCGCGCAATGGACTCCGTAGCCAGTTCGCCGTTGAGCGTGTGGAAAAACGAGTGCCAGCGTGAAAATGCACTTGAAGCGAGAATGACGGATCCAGAAGAAATTGAAAATGGGCGACTTTTATTTTGGTTCCATGGTTTTTGCCCTCAAACCTATAAGGTGCGTCTCATACTCGTTGGCATTGCTTGCGCGCTCGTACTCGCTAATTTCACGAAGGCGAAGCCACCGCCGGCCTACAAACTGGTTTTCGATGAAGAGTTCAACGGGCCATTGGAAGTCGCCACTGGGACAGGATGGGGACCAATTGTGCCTCCCATAAAATGGACAGCGCACACTCCCTACGGCGGAGACTTTGGCAGTGCGTATTTCACTGGTCCTAATGAAAGCCCAACAACTTCCGATCCGTTCAGTATTTCAAATGGCGTCCTGACAATCCGGGCTTACCAAGATCCAACGATCAATAATCACTGGCGATCCGGGTTGCTATCTAGCGCAGACTTTAACGGCAACGGATTCAGCCAAGCTTTGGGCTACTGGGAATGCCGGATGCAGCTTCCATCCGGAGCTGGCGTATGGCCTGCATTCTGGTTGGCTGGAGTGAACGGTATCAGTAAGACTCGCACAACTAATTCGGCCGAAATCGACATTCTGGAAGCATATGGCGTTGATATGACCATCGCGCATCACAATATCCATGTTTGGGCCCCGAACGGTACACAAGTATACAGCGCGGGAGCCGCCACCACGCAGCCAGGAATGACTGCCGGTTGGCACATCTATGGATGTTTGGTAAATGCAGATTTAATTCATTTCTACTACGATGGCCTCGAAGTGTACAAAACTCCGACACCTGTTTCAGCGTTAGGGCCGTTGTACGTAATGGTGGACTTTGCTCTTGGTGGCGGGTGGCCAATTGGTATTTCGAGCCCGGCCTACATGTACGTTGATTACATTCGTGTCTACTCTCCTTAAGTAATCCGACACTCTTGTCCAAGCACCGCGAAAATAAAGTCTGCATAGAGTGTCCTGAACGTGCCGGCTCGTTCGTCGTTAGCTGAACCCGCACACACACCATCAATTCGAAACGAGAAACGGAAAGAGAAAATGACAAATCGGATCAAGGCAATTCCAGAAGGCTATCACACGCTGACCCCTCACTTGGTCGTGAAGGGGGCCAGTGAAGCCATCGAATTCTACAAAAAGGCCTTTGGCGCTGAAGAAATCATCCGGTTGCCGGGACCAGATGGCAACTCCCTTATGCATGCTGCAATAAAGATCGGGGACTCGAGGCTCTTCCTGGTCGACGAGTTTCCGGGGATGGGCAGCATGGGGCCTCACAGCATCGGTGGAACGCCCGTAACGATTCATGTGTACGTGGAGGATGTGGATACCGTTTTCAATAAGGCGGTGGCGGCTGGCGCCCAAGTGCGCATGCCGCTGGCCGACATGTTCTGGGGCGATCGTTACGGGCAGGTAACTGACCCATTCGGACACAGTTGGTCTTTGGCAACTCACAAAGAGGACCTGACACCGGAGGAAATTAACAAGCGTGCTCAGGCTGCCTTTAGCGGATGCACTCAATGAAGAACACTGGAAAAGCCGTCGCATAAGTAACCTTTCCGCCTCGACGGAACCGTGCCCGGCGGTCTGGAAAATGAATCGACGGTCCCGTAAACAGGAAATTCCGGTCTTAGTGCACCAAGTCTGAGGCTGGTATAGCAGCGTTGGGAGCGCCGCCGGATGACTCGCAAGGCGCTGGCGAGGCGAATAGCGGGGGTCCTATTTAACGAGCCAGCAACGCGGCGAGGCGCCGGCGCCGCCCCAACCCGAAGGGCTGCGCGGATTTTGGCCGGGTGCTTTGTTGCTCGTCGGTCAAAGACCACAGCGGGTATTCTCCCTCCTCGCGCCGCGCACCCAGCCAAAATTCGCAGCAGCGCTGCTATACGAGCCTCAGACTTGGTGCACCAGTAGCTTCTCCGGTTGTTACATTTGCACCTTCTCTGGACGTGCGGCGCCGGATCGCGCGGGAGAGCGTCCCTACCAGTCGCAAACGGCATCGGCAAATCAAATCGCCGAAACTAGGGCTTCTTCTCCGGGATGCCCTACATCTGACCTGTCCCTGCCCGTAGCGATCCTGCCTTCTAGGTTTGCTGGTCTTCCTGCTGGCCGCCATGGAAAAGTCCATTCCGTGGAGCACGCATCAAATGCGGGACAGCCAGGGAATCCGGGGCGCGACGGCGAAGTTGAGCTGCACGAGAACGATGAACGCGATGCTCGCGTAGTTGTTAGCCACGCACAGTGAGGCTCCCAGCGCATAAAGCGCCTGGGCCCCCAG
>DASZGG010000027.1:0-3085 GCA_035939025.1 Chthoniobacterales bacterium
ATGGATGTACCGCGAAGACTACGACCGCGCGGGTTATCTGGTTCTGCCGAAGGGCAATGCGAAAGTACCCTTCGTGATTTTAGAAACTCTATTGCCGCTCCTTGCTCTCGTGGCCATCAGCATCATGCAATTGCCGATACAGCACGCGGCGACCTTTTACTGTGCAGTGGGTCTTCTGGGAACAGGATTCATATACTTCGGATGGGAATTCGTGTTCGAGCGTTCGAGACTTGCTGCACGCCGGCTGCTCACGGCGTCGATTGTGTATCTTCCACTGTTGTACGGACTAAGCGCGACGTTCTGCAATCGGGCCAAATGATCCGATTCCCCGACGTTCCGGCAGATTCGAACAAGGAAGCCATTCATGAGTAATGATAGCGACTAACAAGGTGGCTTCCTGCGCGTCGATGGCGTTCCGACGGCCGGCCAAAAGCGTCTCATCATCATGGGCACGACTGGGATGGTGGGTAACGTTGCCAGACCTGGATTCTACATTGGTCCCGTTGTGCCGCAGAATTCAGAACACCGGTCAATTTCGCCGACAGAAGAGATCTTAAACGAAGACCGAAACGAAGGCGGGACCCTTGTTTCGCGCAGAAAAATCAAAGATCGCAGATTTCCGCGCTGGTTACGCGAACCGTACTGATTTCTGCGAGCTCTTGGACCGGAACCTGAAACCGTTGTATCTACTCGCATTTTTGTTGACTGCTAATCACAAAGACGCCGAGCGCTGTTTTTCCATGACAGCCGAGGAATGTCTGGGAGAACAAGCAGTGTTCAAGGAATGGGCGCAATCTTGGATTAAGCGAAGCTTAATTAAGAACGTGATCGGCGTCGTCTCTCCGGCGTCAAGTCGCGGCTGCGAAAAACGGGACTTCTGGAGCGTTGAGCAAAACGAAGCAGAGAGAAACGATGAAATCAATGCCCTAACCCAGCTTCCGCACCTGGAACGCTTCGTTTTTGTAATGTCGATTCTGGAGCGCTATTCGGATTGGGAGTGTTCAGTTCTGCTTGGGTGCAGCGCTAAGAGGGTGGCGCAGTCTCGAAAGAAGGGGTTGTGCCGGCTTCCAGGCCTGTTAAACACTTTTTTCCCGGTTGAGTCCCGAGCATGATGTTGTGTCCGGGGTCTGCGATGGCGCGAGGGATCGCAGAGTCGGTAGCTGGAACCGGCGTAATGGCGAAACAGTATTCTGCCGGGCCGCCGGAGTCCGAAGGTGTGAGCGGCTTTGTCGAGGCGATGGCAAGGCAGGAGAATAAGTCAAGGGCAGAAATCGAGAAGGACTTCTTTAAGAATGTACGGTCGTCGTCTCTGCTGAAGCGGTTTGCGACCGCGGATGAAGTCGCCGCGATCGCGACCTACCTGGCTAGCGAGCTTTCTTCGGCGACGAACGGGGCGGCGCTGCGAGTAGATGGCGGCGTCGTGAAGGCGATTCTCCAGATAAAGTGAAATAGACGATTGGGCCCGAGACGCAGCAGATACTCGAGCATAGTTATGGAGACGACGCGTGCATTGGGATGCGCGAGACGTCGGCTCGAAGACTACATCAACCATGAACCCCGCGACCCTCTCCGCCCTCGCCGCGCTCTCCGGTTCTGCGGTTGGCGGGCTAACGTCGTTTCTCAGTTCATGGATCGGTCAAAGCGCTCAGCTTCGGTCGCAGGTGTTCCTCAACGACAAGAGTCGCAGGCAGGAACTGTATCGGGAGTTCGTCGATGAAGCTTCGAAGTCATATATCGACTCGATCACTACCAACACTCCTGATCTGACTCGGCTTGTCGCTCTCTACGCTTTGATCAGTAGGATGCGCTCACTGTCGTCGCCAAAGGTAATCGAAGAGGCAGAAAAACTCGCGCAACTGATCGTACGCTCATACTCTGAGCCGAATATGACATTTGCTGACCTCCGCCCAATGATCACAGCAAAGGCAATCGATCCTCTGCGGAGCTTCTCCGAATCGTGTCGCGAAGAATTGGAAAGGCTGAAATAGAAGGGCTCGCTTTGGATCGACAGGTTGACACAGAAACTCGCAAAGGTGAATAACGGCTGCCCCGATGCCCCCTCATTCGATGAGAGGGCAGTTGCTCTGCCGTCCGCACTTTTTACCCGCAGTTGATGTTTCCCACCAACCATCAACAACTTCTAGCGCCACCCGTGCCACGAAGTCGTTGTAATCACTGTTAATTTTAGCCCTGAAAAGCCTGCGCTCCGGTTGAGACCGTTCGCACTCGATTTGTATTGTCCCCACGGCATGTCCGAATGCCCGGGGCACCGGCAACCTAGAAAAATTTATCAAGGTGAACTGCCTTACTCCATAAGGCTGGCGAAGCAGAGGAACGTCGAAAAGTTAGACCTGCTGCTTTTTCAATTCGCTAAGGCGGGGAAATCTTCCCGACTGATACTCAGCAAAGAGCCTGGCAATGTCCTGCTTCGAGTCTCCTATAAATGGGCCATAGGATACGATTGGGTCTCCTTCGGGTTGTCCCGCATATAACACCAGCCGCGCTCCGGATTCGCTGGCGAGCACACGCAACACGCTCGTACCGCTGTCAGTCGGCCGATCGAGCCAACCGACCTGCCCAGTCTTCAGCTCGGTGTCGCCGATTCGAACCGAACCGTCAATGACAAATGCAAAGCCGTTGTAGGATGCAGGAATGTCCAACTCGGCCGAGACGTCTGGCTCTAAATTGATCTCGACCATAGTCACCGGCACATGGTTTCGCGTGACTGAGTGAAGCCCGCCGGAGGAACCGCTATAAACTCGGATCTCAGCGCCATTGTCGCGGCGCACCGGAACCTCATTGACATTAATCGTTTGAAAACCGGGGGCAGTCCAGCGTTTGTTCTTGGGTAAGGTAAGCCACAGCTGAAGCAGGCGGACCTTTCCTTTGGTCCTGACATCTTCGCCGTGAATAATGCCGTTGCCCGCGGTCATCCACTGCACTTCGCCAGCGTTGAGGGTGCCGCCCTCATCGCGGTCAAAGATCGCGCCGTCGAGAATAAGCGTCACAGTTTCAAAACCTGCATGCGGGTGAGGACCACCAACCGGCCGATTGCCAATGTCAAGATGATCGTCCATCAACAGGA
>DASZGG010000028.1:0-4485 GCA_035939025.1 Chthoniobacterales bacterium
CGATTCGTATCTCCGCGTACCGAGCACTTGTTCGGCACTGATCACCTCGGTTGCCACGTGTTTGCCCTGGTTCTGTACGGAGGTAGGACCTCGCTAGCGTAAATTGGGGCCCAAGCGAGTCAGGTATTAGCGGCTCTGCTCGCGTGGAAAGTGAGTTGCGTTCACTACGTCGATGAGCGTTTTGCAGCATTGAAATTCCTTTCAGTACTCGCTTGACCGGCCCAGTAACGACAGGACAATAGCTGATGAAAAAGAGCGGCTCATCGTTGTTGGCGGCCATTGCACAAATCCCTGAGCCATGAAAAGGGGCACGCAAATTCGCATGGTCGATCTCAATCTGTTTCGGGTATTTGATGCTCTGATGGTCCATCGAAGTGTGCGCAAAGCTGGCGAAATCCTTTCGGTAACTCCCTCAGCCGTCAGCCACGCCTTGAGCCGGCTGCGCCAGACGATTGACGATGAGCTTTTCATTCCTCGCGAGTTTGGCATGGAACCAACTCGACGCGCGCTTGAGGTGGCCGCGGCCGTTCGCGAGGGGCTGGGAAGCCTTGAATTGGCTTTGACGACAAAACCGTTTGTGCCAATGGAGGCGGTGCGGACTTTCCGCATCGCTGCGAGTGATAATAATTCCGTGGTCATTCTTCCGTCGCTGGTTAGACGGCTAGCGAAGAACGCGCCGCAAGTTGATCTGCGAGTGTTTCCTTTAAACCGTCTGGATGTTGTTCGTGAACTTGAGACTGGTCAAATCGATCTGGTCATCGGCTGGTTTGCCGAGATGCCTAGCGGCATGCGTCGCGTGACTCTTTTCCAGGAGGAAGAGGCGATTGTGGTGCGCGCCGGTCACCCGCTCACTCAAGGCAAAGTAACCAAAGAAAGACTCTTCGAGTTTTCGCACGTGGTAGTGGAGCTGACCGGAACGGAGGAGAATCAAGCCGACGGCTTTATGGACGACAAGGGAGTGGCGCGCCGAGTCTGGATTGAGCGAGCCTTGCTCGAATTTCAAGACGAGAATATTGATTTGGCCGGTCGCGCTGCCGTTTGCGTGCCACACTTTGCCACGGTACCTCCTTTACTTGAAGCGACCGACATGGTAGCGACATTGCCGCGGCGACTTGCACTTTGGACTGCTAAACATTTTCCCCTCGTGCTTTTGGATCTGCCCTACATACCGATGACCATAGACATTGAGATGGTGTCCGACCAAAGCGCCGACCGAGATAAGGGGCTGCAGTGGCTAATCGACGAATTAGCTGCGTCGATCGTCGATGTTGGTTAAAGATTTAGTGACTTCTTTGACCTGTCTCTACTCGCAGTCATCATCGACGCGGACCGGTGCGACCCCCGAGCTTTTGATGGTCTTCATAATCGCTCGGCTCGCTCCCATTTTCAGTTCGTGTCACAAGATCAATACCAACGGGTCACGCTTGAAATGCGCCTCGAAGGCAAAATCAGCGTAGCATTGCGCGATTCGCGGTTTCTGTTTCGGTGCAAGTTTCTTTATTTGGTCGGGAGCCGAATTGCCTCCAGGTGGATCGTCGATCGTGTCGGGATTGCCGTCAGCTTCGCCCAGGTAGTGAGCCATTTCATGAATGAGTGTGGAAATCTGCAGATCCCGTGTAATGAAACGGAATTTAGCCGTAATAAGAATCTTGTCTTGCGGTATTACGATATCGCTGCCGTCCTGGGCCTTCGCTTTTAACACCGAACCTCTCAAGTTGACGCCATTCGGAAAGGTGATGGCAAAGACCCCGCTGGCCAATACGCGGGCAGCGTCGAATCGACCAGGGGAAGCAATGAAAGTAAGTTCAAAATTCCCGAGATTTCGGTGAACAAGTGCAAGCATGTTGCGGAACAAACCTCGGATTAATTCGAAATCGCGGGCTGCGTTCGGATTCCGATCTAAAGAGAAGTGCTTGTTCACCAGGGCCACGGAAGCAGCGCCAGGGTTTATCGGGCCAGGACCGAATAGAATTGCGTTTCGGGCCGCGAGAAGCGCCGCATCAGCATCAAGAACGGCCCCGCGGATCTCCGGCAGCAGGTTTTCGTAGATTTTCTTTATTATCTTGGGGTCAACGGTCACGAAAACTGTCGCTACGAGTTGGTTGATTCGACTGATCGTTTTCTGGTTCGGATCGACCCTTCCATCGGCAAAGCCGAGCTGCCTTGTCTGGAACTTCACGATGGCCGCGTTTGTCTTTGGACCGACTTTTCCATCCGGAACGAGCTTTGGATCGGGGCCACCCAGTCCAGGCCCGAAGCGATTGAGAGCTTGCTGGATGGTCCTTACTTCATCCGGGTCGTTTGCCTGACCCAGGCCTACGGACCGAAGTATCGAGATAGGAAACTGGAGATTGTCGTTTGGCTCGACGCTATCGGGAAGAGGAACGTCACGAACGCAACGCAAACCAGCGCTTAGACAACGGGCTAAAGACATTTCGACCTTTGCGGGGATCTAAGCGTCTCCGGAGTGCGTGGTCAATCGTGAAGTGCGAAAAGCGGCGACGTTGGTAACCGAGCTTGTGCTTGAGAAGGGGCACTTCGATTGGCCACCCGGGGACGGCGCTTGCCGGCAGTAGCATTGTGTAGCCGAGCGATGCATAACCACGGCATCTCCTATCGAATATTCTGGCGAGCATTGGAACGTTCAGGTCCGCATAGTCATAAACACGTAGCGGCTTGGCTTTTTCCAGGCGTAAAAGGTGACGATCGCCCGGGTTTAAGTTGTCCTTTCGAGCCTTTTCATGGCAAAGAGTTTCATCCATCTGCGCCACGATCCGGATCGAAGTTTGATCTCTGGGATCAAGACTCATAGCCTTACGAGGAAGAATGAATAAGCGACAAACCTGGGTGAGAGCTGATAAGCTGCAGCCTGGAGACCGGGTTCAGGACGCTAAAGGCAACATTGTCACTATCAAAGAGGTGAACAAGGGACTTTGGCCGGGGTCGATCCTGATCACACTGCAAGACGCTAGTCCTGATTTTGCCTACCTAGAGTCTGATACGAAAATATTTGTGGAATAGCAGCACCACCCGAAGGCAGCCGCTGGAATCACGGACGCTCTCACCTAGCCGCATTCCCAATTGCCGTGCACTACTCGTTAGATCCGCAAATTCGCTGAGTAGGAATGAATGCCGATGCAAAAGCTCGCGCCGTTCGCGGCGTCCTTCCGCTGAAAATGATTGTTAAAAGACGCGTCCCCTATCAATCCCCTCACTCTATATTGGTCTGCCTTCGATAACGCTTATCGCCGACGTTGTGGGTGTAATAGAATTGAGTCGGAAACCCGCCTGCGCTAAGAGCAACTTGTATTCTTGTTCAGTTCGTTCAATGCCGCCGGGAAGCACCAGCATCACCATGTCAAGATCCTTGGCTAAAGAGGGTTCGTTTCCGGCCGGCACCACAGCTTCAATGATTAACAGTCTTCCGGTTTTTGGGATTACCTTCCGACAGTTATTCAGGATTTGGACTGATTGCTCGTCGGTCCAATCGTGAATGATATGGCGAAGCAGGTAGGTATCTGCACCGTTGGGCACGGACGCAAAAAAGTTTCCTTCTATGACGGAGCATCTGTTGTGAACGCCATATGTCTTCAAACTTTCGCTGCTCGTCCGACGACATGGCCTAGCTCAAACAAGAGGCCTTTAAGTTTGGGATAGTGTTGCAGCACAGCGCCGATCAACGATCCATTGCCGCCGCCGATGTCGGCTAAAAGGTGGATAGCGCTGAAATCATATGCCTCTAGCATGGCGGTAGTCTTGTGACCGTGGATTGCTGTCATCGCGGCATCAAAGATCGGTGCAAGGTCGGGACGCGTCCCGAGATAGTCAAACAGCGGTTGTCCAAAAACCTTCTTGAACCCGGGTTCGCCAGTGATGGCAGAATGATGTAATCCGTCCCATGCAGGGTACACTCGGTGAAACCATTGTGCTGCTGGACGGAATGAACCCTCGGCATCACTCCTGAGACATTGTGAAAGTGGCGTATGGTCAAACTGACGGTTATCTTTTTCCTGGAATATTCCGGGTTAGTATTTCAGTTTCTGCTTGTGCCATTCCTAGTATCCTTCTCGAAGTTTCAAGATATTCTGATTTCTGGGGTTTGGGTGTCCTGGTTCAGACAATTGCAAAATCGTTGAAAAAAGGGGGGGCGGCAGCACCGGCACAAAGCCCAGTACAAGAATAGCGCGTTTTTTACCCAAACATCAATCGGCGAATCTGCGAACGGCTTTGATCCGACGGGCAATTGCACGACCCTGACGGGCTGCCGCCGGTCGGTCAGCGATCCGCCAAGCCGCCTTTAAGCCTAAACTCCGAAGTTTGGGTCCTCGTGCTCGTCGTCGTCCTCGTCCTCGATCAGTCGGCGTTTTCTGCGGCGAAGAGAGCCCGATTGTCCCGCAATTATTTTGTCCAGTTAGTCTGATTGTCAAACATCGGATTCTCAAGGACGAAGGACGACGACGAGCACGAGGACGAGTCCTCAATTTC
>DASZGG010000029.1:0-4890 GCA_035939025.1 Chthoniobacterales bacterium
GGGACACTGCTGCACGTATCTGAACGGCTATTTTCTCCATTACGGCGGGAATCCCGATAAACCGATCGCCTGGGGCGTAAGCTCGTACGATAAGTGGTACAATTTGCTTTGGTTCAACAATGGCTACCACGCTGAACACCATTTCCGGCCGAAAATGCACTGGACCAAAATGGACCAGTTCCACCAAGAGATTCTCGAAGCGCAACGCCGAGAGGGTGTTCGGGTCATAGCCCCGCCGCACGCGTTGGGTTTTCTCGATCCCAATCTCCCTCCGCGGAAGGCTTCTCTGCTTCGATCCGAAGCGACCGCTTCTAAAGAGCCGTCCGGCGTCAAATAGTGGCTAGTGGCTGGTGGCTAGTTGACGGCTCTACGGCTTTTCTAGTGGCTGGTAGCTGGTGCCTAGTGGTTAGACCAACGGGTCACCATTGGTTCCCCGTGGCAAAAGCCATGGTTGCATAACTGGAGCCGGGCCCACTTTCAATCTTCGAGACCAGCCACTAGCCACTAGCCACTGCTTATGAAACAAGTCGTCATCACTGGCGTTTCCACCGGAATTGGGCACGCTTCTGTCAAAGTCCTGCTCAGCCGCGGATTCCGCGTGTTTGGAAGTGTGCGGAGTCGCGCAGATGCAGATCGTTTGCAACGAGAATTTGGCGAAGCGTTTATTCCACTGCTCTTTGACGTGACCGACGAGGCCGCCGTCCAGGCAGAAGCGGAAAAAGTCAGCCAGCACCTGAAGACAGATACACTCGACGGACTCGTAAACAACGCGGGAATAGAGGTTGCCGGTCCCCTGCCCCATCTTTCTACCGATCAGTTCCGGCACCAGCTTGAGGTGAACCTGCTCGGCCCTTTCATTGTGACAAAGGCATTTTTACCTCTCCTCGGCGCGGATCCGGCAAGGAAGGGAACCCCTGGAAGGATCGTGAACATTAGTTCGGCCAGCGGGAAAATTGCCGGTCCCTTTACGGGCGCCTACGCAGCATCGAAATTCGGTCTGGAAGGTTACTCAGAGAGCCTGCGACGCGAACTGATTCTATTTGGAATTGATGTGATTATCATCGGCCCTGGTGCGATTGTGACACCGATATGGCAGAAGTCCGATACCGGATTGACTGAACGATTCCGCGAAACGCCATTCGTGGAGGCCTTGGCGAAGTTTGAACAGTACGCCGCCAAGGAGGGCGCGAACGGCTATCCTGCTGAGGTGATAGGAATAGCCGTCTGGCGCGCGCTGACGACGGCCAAACCGAAGGTGCGCTACGCTGTTGTCCCAAATCGCCTGCCGAATTGGACTATTCCGCGACTGATGCCCATGCGAATACTCGATAAGCTCGTCGCGCAGTTTATGGGTATCAAACCTAGATCCCGAAGCGTCCGATGAAGGCCATGGGAAAGATTGGTCCGGCGATCTACCTGTGCGGTATCGCCGGAGCGGTCCTCTTCACATTCTTACTCATTCGTGAGGGAGCACAGGATGTTATTCGCGCCGTCGCGGAAGCCGGGTGGTGGCTGGCAGTTATTACAGGTTTCCATTTGATCCCACTTTTTCTCGACTCGTTTGAGTGGTGGATACTCTTTCCGCGCGAGAACCGTCCGCGTCTTCGCACGATCTATTGGATCCGCTGGATGGGTGAATCAGTCGGCAACCTGGTTCCCGCCGCTCAGGTTGGCGGTGACATCTTGCGAGCAAGGCTCGCGGTCCTTTACGGTGTACCAATTCCTGTCGCTACGGCCACCGTGGTGGTGGACATAACAGTTAGCGTCTTGGTTCAAACATTTTTCACTGTGCTTGGGTTGATCTTGTTAGTTTTTTCGACCGGCCGAACAAACTTGATGCTGCCGACTTTGGCGGGAGCCCCGCTAGCGATCGGAGCTGTCGCTGGATTTTATGCCCTGCAGCGGCTGGGGATGTTTCGATTGTTCGGCGCAATCGTCACACGTTGGGCAACCGATCCAAAGTGGCGTTCACTTGCCGGAAAGGGTGGCGAAATTGACCAAACTCTTGGAAAAGTTTATGCGAGAAAGGGTGCGATCGCGACGTGTTCTGCGGTAACAATGCTTTCTTTTGTGGTCGGTTCGGTCGAGGTCTGGATGGGGCTTCATGCCGTCGGGGTGCCGGCGAGCTTCGATAGAGCGCTCATTCTCGAAAGTGTCGGCCAGGGAGTGCAGACGGTCCTGTGCTTGGTCCCGGGCGCTCTCGGCGTGCGTGAAGGCGGATACATCGTTGTCGGCGGATTGTTAGGGATTCCAGGAGACGCTGCATTTGCTTTGGCCCTGATCCGAAGAGTCCGCGAATTAGCGATTGGACTCCCTGGATTGCTGGTTTGGCAGTTCGTTGAAGGAGGTCATTTCTGGCGCAGTCGCGGTCTCCGGGCAACCCGAACGCACAATGTTAAGCCTAACCCGCAAAAATCACGCGCTTGAAGAATCGACGAGCTCATTGCGGGTTAGAGAACTCTTAAACAGACGCTGCGCGTCTGTTTAAGAGCAGATTTTGAAAATAACCCAAATTCCGAAATTTGAAATCGTCCTCGTCCTCGTCGTCGTGCTCGTCCTCGGTGCATTGGGATTCCGTGACCGCAAAGAGAGCGATGGAACTAATTTGTTCTGTTAGTCTGATTGCAAAACAATCGGGATTCTCGAGGACGAAGACGACGACGAGCACGAGGACGACTCATCAAACAGCCTGCATTGCTCACAAATCTCTAAGGATTTGTGAGCAATGCAGGCTAATCAGTACTCTTTCGAGAGCCCCTTCTTCTTCTTCACGGGAGCGGGAGGGACTGGTTCCGCTTCATCGGAAGGATGAGCAAACTGATAGGCGTCAGAGCCAATCTTCGTTCGTCGCTCCTCTTTGAGGCTGGCTCGCAGCGTCTGAACATCATCATTAACGACGGTTGGTTGGATGAAAACCAGCAACTCGTCTCGTTCGCGGTTGTTCGTAGTATACTTGAACAAATTCCCGAGCCACGGCGCGTCCATCAGGTAGGGGATCCCGCTGCTATTTTTCGTAATCTTATCCTGGATGAGCCCGCCCAGAATTACGGTCGCGCCGCTTGGGATCGTTACTGTGGTGGTCAAGCGCTGGCTATTGACGATTGGGACCTGGTTTCCGGAAATATTTACATTGGCGCCAAGGGTGTCATTAATCTGAGCGATTTTGAGCGTTACCTCATCTTTGGAATTGATCAAAGGGATCACCTCAAGCCGAAGTTCGACGTCTTCGTAGCCGACGGTTGCAGCAACCGCAGTGCTGCTGCTGTTGTTAATGATTCCGCCGGTCGTCCCGGTTGTTAGGTTGCTAAGCGTCGATTCGGGTACCGGAACGCGCTGGCCGCTGGAAATGACGGCTCGCTTGTTGTTGGCAGTGTAGACTGCGGGACGGGCCAGAATTTTGAAGTTGCTACGAGAGTCCAGCGCTCGAACAAAGACGTTAAGGGCGTCGCCGATCGCACCATAAATGGTTAAACCCGAGATGGCCGGAGTTCCAGCCACCGAGAGAAACTGTCGAGGATTTCCGACGACTTGCCCATTGCTATTGACGATGTTCGCGGTATTCAAGTTAGAAGAGGCGATACCGCCGCTTCCGCTGATCTTCTTGAAGGTTTGAAGCCAGTCGACCCCAAGCTGAAACTGGTTTGTCAGCGTCAACTGGCCAATCACCGTTGAGAGATAAACCTGCTGCGGCCGGCGGTCGAGGCGATCCAGAATGGTCTTTACCTTGAGAACGCTTTCCGGCGGACCGATCACCAGGATCTTATTATCTTTAGCGTCCGAAATAATTCGAGATCGACCGACTATGACCGCCTGCGGGCCCAGTTGCTCATTCGGTTCCTGCAGTAAGTCCTGTCCGGCTCCGACCGAGCCGGCTGTGCCGCTGACCGCACCGTAGCCTGAACTCGTCGACGAAGAAGCGCCGCCACCCAGGTTAACTCGATTCTGTTGTTGCTGATTCTGTTGCGCGCCCTGGCCTTGGTTCTGACCGGCCTGAGTCTGATCTTCAGCCAGCAGATCCTGAAGCACCGGCAGAACTTCGCCGGCGGAGATATATCGAAGACGGTATTCCAACGGTGCCGCGGCGCCGACCGCGGCATCAAATTGCCCAATAAGACCTACGAAATAAGGCATATTCTCCGGTCGCGCTAATACCAGGATTCGGTTGGTTCGCGTGTCGGAAATGACTTGAGCTTGACTCCCCAGCAGCCCGGCGTCCCCGCCGCCCGCAGCTCCAGTGGAGATCGGTTGGGGGGCAGCGGGTTGACCAGGCACCGGGGCACCTTGTTCTCCTCCGGGTCGCTCCTTCCGCTGGTACTCCATAAGCTTATTGATTGTGTCGGCGACCCGCTCCGCGTCAGCGCGCACGAGTGGGACAAATTCGGCAACCGTCCTTGCGGGCGGAATATCTATCAACTGTTGAAGTGCCACTAACTGGCGAATGACGGTGGTGCTTTCCGTAATGAGAAGGGCCTGCGCACTATTGATCGGGACGAACGAAGTGTAGGCTCTTGGAAGAATATGAGTTTGAAAAACGGTCAGCGCTTCAGTCGCTGAGATGTACTTGAACGGCATGTAATAACTGATGACCTGTTCCCCTTCCGGAATGGACTCGGGGCCGGTAAACAGACGAACGCCCTCGCTGCGTGGGTTCTTGCCAGTGTTGATGTTAATGACCTTGACGCTGTTCGGTTCCTGCGCAGGAACGAGGACGATATTATTCAGCAATAACGATGCTTCGATCAGCCGGACAAGCTCGCCCTTCGGCACTGGTTGCGGAACCGAAATCGTGATCGGCAAGGCATTAGCGGCCAGATTACTATCCTTGATCAATACTTTTCCGGTCAGTTGCTCGTATTGCATTAAAATCGTATCAATACTCGCGTTGATGGC
>DASZGG010000030.1:0-3113 GCA_035939025.1 Chthoniobacterales bacterium
TATGGTGATCCTCACCAGACAACCCCTGAAGCTGTGGCCAGAAACCGGAAAGGTGTGGCCAGGTTTGCTAAAATGCTTGGTAACGACGGCGTCAAAGCCTATGCGAGGAGCGCCGGCTTGGAAATCGATTGGGAGGATCCCGGTTTCACTTTGTCCAAAATCGCGTGGCTTACCCAAACTCCCAGAGAGTTCGATTTTGAAAATTCTCATTGGCCATCGCAGTTTCATCACACCGGGCCGTTCCATGATGGCAAAGGCCGAGCTAAGGTGAATTTTCCTTGGGAGCGACTAACCGGAGAGCCGCTGATCTACGCTTCAATGGGGACAATACTGAATGGTCAAGCGGAGGTCTTCCAGACCATTGCGGCCGGTGTCGCGAAGCATAAGGGCGTGCAGTTAGTTCTTTCCATCGGGGATCAACTCGAGCCGGAGCAGATCGGGCCGGTTCCTAGTAATGCGATCATCGTCCAGCGGGCACCTCAATTGGAACTATTAAAGCTGGCCTCGGTTTGTATCACGCATTCTGGATTGAACACCGTGCTGGAGTCTCTTGCGGAGGGTGTCCCTCAAGTGGCCATCCCCGTAACCTTTGATCAGCCTGGCATTGCCGCAAGAATAGCCTACCATAAAACCGGTATGGTCACCTCGCTCGATAAGTTAAGCGCGGCCCATCTCTCAACCCTTCTAGGTGAAGTGCTGAGCGATCCGACTTACCGTGAAAATGCTTCCCGGATCCAGAAAGCGATTGTCAAGGCCAACGGGCTCTCGGCTGCAGCCGATCTGATAGAACATTCCTTGGGAGTTCCCACGAAAACTCGGCCGCGCCGCCAGATGGAGTTGGTCTAAAATATCTGAAGAGCGATGGTGGTGCCGAACTGCACAGGCTCCGCAGTGTGTTTCTCCCGACTATTGGTGAATCTATGAAACTAAGATTTATCCGTCCTCAGGCACGAGGCCACCTCAACACAAAAACCGCTCAACGCCCACTCAAGCAATAATGAAACCCATCGACCTAACGAATCAGCCACCACGCAGCCCTTATCAAAAAATGGAAGGCCTATACATGATGCCCCGCACGATCGATAAATTGCGGGCGAAGCTTCCTGGGGGAAAGATTGGCGCATACAGTATAACTACGGCATTTGCACCCGGCTTAAGCCTTATGCTTCTCGGTGACATTGGAGTGACCGAAAAATGCCTACTCGAAATTGTGCAGAAGGTCTCGGTTGAACATGAAATCGCTGACTGGCTGCGGAAAAATGCCGATCTTTCGAGCGTCGCTTCACTGAACGAGAAACTTTTCAGCCCACGAATTGAGGATGTGCTGGCCTTCATTCCGGCAGCAACTTTCAAAGAAATCTACCCGGCTGCGGAAAGGATGACGATAACGTCTCCCATGTTCGAAGTCCTTTTGGCGGATGATCGTCTGATGTTTCCCAGTCATTTCGAAAACGAATCCGCATCCGCACGAAAAGCCTCTTAAATTGAAGATAGCGTCCTGGCTCGTTGGCATCCGTCAGTTACACTGAACCCCTTTATGACTCAGCGGAAGCTAAGCGCGCGTTTATCTTGATTGGCGCATCGCCTCCATCAGCGACGAAAGTCGTACCGCGATTCCGGAGGCACGATACGCGTTGGGCAATTGTTGATGGCGGCAGCCGCCTGGGGCGAATTAACGCGGATCTCGGTTGTGCTGATTCGGCGTGAAAAACCAGGATAACCTTCCCGTTCGGAAATGCTGGAGGTTCGGAGCAGTTCATCCCATAAGTTCGCTGGAACGGTGATCTCGACCACGCCGCCCTGCTGAGCTCCGCTGACCACAGGATCGCGCCCATATTGGTTAAAAAATGCATCGCTGGCAGCAGCCGGATCCCGCGAAAGTATGCCGCCGATCTCGTCTGATCGAATTACGGCTGCGGCATGTCGTTGAACGTTTCGCGCGAATCCGCGATATACTTTTACCGGCTTCCCGTTTGAAGGAGGCGGCGCCTTTCGCCGCCAAATCTCCGGAATCTGGGCAGGGTTAACTGTAGGCAATGGGACCATACGGGATTTATTCGAGATTGAGCGTGCGAAGACCTATGGCCGGACCACCGGCAAATGAGTATCGATCCATCGTCAATAAGTGAAGTCGTGAGTCTGGCAAGAATACTGCTTTTCCGAGCACAATCCCAGCGATCTCTTGAAGAACAGGGCCTCCTGACTGGCTAAAAAGCCTCCTCTTCCAAACGTCTGCTGTTTCCGAATCGGCCAAAAAGGTCGTGAAGTACGGAGAAGTACACCAAACAGCGGTCAGATGGGTCGAATCGACCAAAAGTATTGAACCCAGCAGAGGTTACGGTTCCGCTTTTCGAGCATTTGAGTTTCGTTTAGGATTGCGAAGTTGCGTGGTTCGTCGAAGTTTGCGAATTGCCCACGGCTGGAGCCAGGTGGTGATTGAGCTATCGAGATATGCTTTAGAGGCGCTGCGGAAGGACGAAGAGTTTATCCTTTATCGCGGGCGGAGGCAGGGCTGTGCGTCTCAGATCCTCGTGCTTTCGCCGGTTGCGGAGCATCCCACGCCAGAGAGTCTGAAACGGCTGGACCACGAATGCTCTCTTAGAGAAGTGCTGGATCCTGCATGGTCCGCCCGCCCGATCGCGGTGGTTCGCCACGCGGACCGCACGGTGCTCGAGTTGGAGGATCCGGGCGGGGTGCCTCTCGATGAATTGCTCGGTAGTCCATTGGACTTAGTGATTTTCTTGCGTCTGGCTGTCAGCCTTTCGGCCGCGATCGACCACTTGCACGAGCGCGGAATTATTCATAAGGACATCAAACCAGCCAATGTTCTCGTAGACCCCATAACAGGCCAGTGCTGGCTAAGAGGGTTCGGTATCGCTTCTAGGCTTCCGCGCGAGCGTCAGTCGGCCGAACCTCCCGAATTTCTCGCCGGGACGCTCGCCTACATGGCGCCTGAGCAGACTGGACGTATGAATCGCTGCGTCGACTGCCGGAGCGATCTCTACGCCCTTGGTGTCACGCTTTATGAAATGCTGACTGGGAATCTTCCTTTCACGGCGTCCGATCCAATGGAGTGGGTGCACTGTCACATTGCGAGAAAGCCGGTACCGCCC
>DASZGG010000031.1:0-5739 GCA_035939025.1 Chthoniobacterales bacterium
CTGCCAGTGATCGGTGCAGAAAGGTCCACAATCTTCCCATTGCGCATAACAAACTTTGTTGCCGCGACGGATCGCCAGCCAGCGCCCCTTGAGAACGGATTGACCGTCGCGCACAAAAGTATCCTTGAACCAAGGAATCACATCTTTAGCTTCCGGTTTGGTATGTCCGCCCTCGACGTCGTTATAAGGGAGGGCGACGTAGAATGGATTCTGCCGCGGTAGAAAACTCAGGGGGACAAAATCCTTGCGAGATTTAACATCCGGGTCGTCGTAACCGCCGTAATTGGAGGACCAATTCGGATCCCACGAACTACGATCGTTCGGCACCGGATTATTAGTGGTCGGACGCTCGCCGATCCAAAAGATCGTGGTCACAATACCTGTTTTCCAAGGGCCTCGCTCTAGTCCGCCAATTAGCGCCGAACCTCGGCCAGCCATAGCGGGTCCGCTCGTACTCCCAAAGGTGAGAAGTCCATTCTCGCGTAGCTTTATCGCAAACTTGGCAAAGTCCGTACTACTTTGGTACTGAGACTGTGCGAATGCGTTCCAGTGGCAGATCGCAAATAGGCAAACCGACAAGATAAACCCGAGTCCGCGGGTTTTGACGGCAAAGACCCATGCAATTTTCGCTCCCTGGCTTCCGGACTTTTTTACTTTTGACACGCCTAGCGCCAAGGGCTCCGACATTATTCAAAGGGAGGGTTGTTTGGGGCAAACGGTACGCAAAAGAGTCACATTATTCAACGATTTCTCCGGGTGGCTCTACTGATCGATCCCGTAGCCAATGCGCACGTCGCAAATCGAAAAAACAAAAGGTGTTTATGAAACGTACATTTTGAGATGGCTTCCGCAACAAATTCTGTCAGGAATAGTGCATGTTTTCGCGACCGTTGGAAGATGTAGCGAAAACCAAGGTTTGTGCGACATCCTTTGGCCGTCACTTAAAAACTCCGCAACGATAATACACCTGCTCGCAACCAAGCCACTCAGCCCGCGAAAAAGCTGCGATGGAAATCCATGCCCGAGAATCTATTCCGAATGGAAAGCCGGAGGCGGTTGAAGCGCACTGACCGTGGAATGTGGCAGGTCAGTTGAACTTGATCTGACCCGCCAAGCGTCGCTTGTCGAATTCGCGGATCGGATTGAAAGGGGCCGATGTGGCATCAATGGCTGCGTAAGCCCTGTAAAAGTCCGGCGTGCTGAGCCTGAACCGCTCGATGAGCACCTTGGGCGACAGATCCACGCCCTGGACGTTATCGAGAAACTTGTCGGGATGAAGCAGAGCCCTGTTGGGGGGAAAATCGTGATTGGCCCGGAAAACCGGTTGCCCCTTCTCGGAAAGATAGACGTTCGTCAGGACGACCGAGATGTATTCCTCCTCGTTGTCATAGCCTTGGTTGACGCGGAGCGCGAAGGACCTCCCGCGCATCATTCGGGAGGCGTGAACCATCTCGTGGAAAAGCACCTCGTCGGGTTGCGACCCAGGTCCCGTGAAGGCGCTTCCCGCCCCGAACATGTCCGGGCTGAACTCGACCGTGGTGTCCAAGCCTTGGCCCCGGCCGCTTCCTTCGAGGACCACCCCCTCATGGTCGATGAGGGGCATCCCGGTGCTCGTCACCGAGAGCCATGCCTCCAAAGTGCCTACTTCCCCGTCCTGGTCAATGGGAAAAGTTTTGGCGTTGAGTTCATCCCCCAGGTAGACTCTGTACGGCCTGATGTAGAGCACCTTGTTCGTCGCATCGAGTTCATTGAGGAGGGTTAGTCCTGTATCATAATACAGGATCTGCCTCAGCAGATCTCGGATCGTATCGAAGTAATTAGTTCGGCGTCTCTGAAAATCGTGCACGCTTGCCGTGATCTCGACGTGCCGGCCGCGATCGTTTTTCCACAGCCATGTCGGATAGTCCGGCGTCGCGGTCTTGATGCGCTCGAAGCGTCCGAAGGACTGGAAGGCCGGCTTCAGCACACGCTCCGCCGTGGTATCGTCCAATTTCTTCCGCACGTCCGATCGTACGGTGTCTTCCCATTGGCTCATGGCGGCACCCCCTCCTCAATTACTGCCAAAAAATCGCTTTTCACAGCGCCGCGCCGGAAACGGGCGGGGCGTCTAACGGCGCCAACGGCGCAGGGCATCCTCGAATGTTTCATGTGCTCCTTTCATTGTTTCCGAGCCTCTCGTGCCGTTCCGCATTTGCAAGCTTTTTTGCAGTTTTTTGGCAGCGGTTTTTGAGGTGGCTCGCCGTTTTGCCGGTCAGTGGCCGGAGGCCTAACTGTAACTCATTCTGTCACGCCGGGTGACTCTTTCGAGTTGGCAAACCCCGCCAGCTTAGCGAAGAAATCTTCGTAGATATAACGTTGGTCGACCGATTGATAAACCCGGATCGGGCGAGTCGCGCCGGTATGAACATAATTCATCTCACTGTTGAATTCAGGTGCTGGCCGCCACTCATATGCACCGCAGTCCGGATACATCATCACTCCTACAGCCGGTGAATCACCTAAAGAACGGTATTCCATCGGGCCAGGCTCGGTCCGCCGATTCCATTCGATTAACTGTTCTACAAGATATTTTCCGATCGGTCCTTTGTCATAAACTTTGGCATATAACTCGGCGTAGCTAACCGCCATCTTCTTGTAGACCGGACTGGGAATTTGCCAAAGCTCTACATTTGACCTGAAGACCAGATTGGCCGCGATGATATCATTTGAGAGGTTATACTCCGGTCCCCCCATCGGCCAATCGGCGCCCCCAATCCAAACGACAATGACGTTCCGCTGGGCAATCGCCGGTTCTTCCAGAAGCGCTGAGGCCATATCCGTCAGAGGCCCAAGAAAGGCAACGTAAAGCGGCCGGGGATCATCTTTCATGGCTTCGGAAATGATTAATTGCGAGCCTTCGGAAGGAACCGGTGTTGCTGCATCGGGCAGTGCTCGAGACGCACCCGGACAAACGGGCACTTTCCCCTTCAACGACATGAGATCGAGTAACCAAAGTATTTCTTCGTGACTGTCGTTCTGGCTGGTTGCCGATTTGCTGGTTCCGAAATGAGCGGATATGAACCCGTGCAAGGCAAACGAAGGGGTCAAAATCGCATGAACAATTGCGTACTGATCGTCCGCTTCGTTCTTTGCGTCTGTATTGATGATTACGCGGGTTTTGTGGGTTGGTTCAGGAAGCATAAGGAAAGTGAGTCTGCGGGCTTTGGTAAGCTGTGAGTTCTCTTATTTCTGAATCAGGCGATCCCGCTTATTTGACGGCACCGGACATGCCTCTCACGAAGTAGCGCTGAAAGAACACGAACACGAGAACGACAGGAATTACTGAGATCAGCACGGCAGCGGCGAGCTGATCGTACTGTGTGGAAAACTGAGTATAGAACTCAACAAGTCCCAGTGGCAATGTGCGGTTCGAATCGGAACGCAAAAAAATCTGGGCCAAGATGAACTCGTTCCAAGTAGCTACCCCGTCGAGAATACAGAGCGACACAACTGCCGGCATGGCCAAAGGTAAGGCGATCCGGAAGAAGATCCGGAAGTAGGACGCACCGTCGATGCGTGCCGCTTCGATGATAGCCGTAGGAAGCGTCCGGAAGAAACCCCTCATTACCAATACTCCGAACGGGATCCCAAAACCAATGTAGAGAATGATTAGACCCGTTAAGGTGTCAATGAGATTTAGGGCATTCATCAGCAGCGTCAACGGCACAAGTGTCATCTGTATCGGCACGATCAATCCTATAAGGATGTAAGCAAAAACCCGATCAGCCCACTTGAACTGCATGTGCGTCAAAGCAAACGCGGCCATCGATTCGAGGATGATTCCGATAGGAACTTTACAACCGGTAACAATCACGCTGTTCCAGAAATAGTTCTTAACGCCTGTTTCCCACGCCTCGCTAAAGTTGGCCCAGCGAATCGATTTAGGAACTGAGAAGGCGCCGTTTACCGCGAAGTCACCGGCGTCTTTCACTGCGGTGAGTATGAGCGTAATAACGGGGGTGAACCAAATCAGTGCTGCCAGAAGCAGTGCCGCGTAAAATAAGGCGCCCTTGGTCCACTTGCGATGGTAATGTGCAGGTTTTGAAAGTGCTTGACTCATGTCTTTCTCGTCATGAAGCGCATGTAAGGGATTGCAAAAATTATGGTCAGCGAGAAGAGAATGACAGCAATCGCAGTCCCCAGTCCGACCTGGTTAAAATTGTAAGTGAGGAAGTACATCCACGTACTGAGCAGCTGAGTCTGGTTAGCAGGCCCGCCGTTAGTCATGGCATACACAATGTCGTAGGCTTTTAATGCGTTAATCGCCGTTATCGCTAGCACGATCAGAGTGGTCTCACGCAACAACGGGAACGTGACGTAGAGGAAACGCCTGATCGGACCAGCTCCTTCGACTTTAGCCGCCTCATGCAACTCCAGCGGTATAGTTTGAAGTCCGGCTAGATAAAGCAGCATCGGCAAGCCGACGCCGTTCCAAGTAGCTGCGACAATGACCGGGTAAATGGCAGTTCCCGGGTCGGCTAACCAATTCCTTTCCAGCGCCTTCAGACCTAGCGCGCCAAGCACCTGGTTGAGCAGACCAAGGTCCGGCTCATAGATCCAGGTCCATATCAAACCGACGACCGCTAATGATAAGACAGCCGGAAAATAAAAGATGCTGCGAAAGAGGTTACTTCCGCGGAACCGGGTATTCAATACTAACGCGAATCCAAGACCTATGCTTGTAGGTAAGAGCAGAGCAATGACTAGCCAAATAGCGTTATTTTTGAGACCAATCCAAAATACGTCGTTCTGTGTGAATAAGGTGAGATAATTTTGAAGGCCGACGAAGAGCTTTTTCGGTGAGATGCCATCCCAGCGAAATAAGCTCAGATAGGCTGAGTCCACCATCGGGTAGACAACGACAACGCTATAAATGAGAAGCGCGGGCGCTAGAAAGACGCACAGGAGAGATAACCCAGAGCCCCTGCTTGCTTTCGAGGACGCTGAGGTAGGAAGCGCTGTTTTAGTAGATTTCGCTAATGTACTCATCGTTGCGCGAATGAAAGACGAGAGGAGAAGCTAGTCCTTGTGCGCGAGACGCACCGTGCTGGAGACTGGCCTTTGAAGGCCAGTCCCGGCATCTGGGAAGGGCTTCTACCCCCTTCACTTATTTGTGGCTTTGTACTGGTCAACCGCCTTTTGGATCTGCGCGCAGGCCGCCTCTGGCCTCAACGTACCCAGTACGAGCGAATCTTGTGCCTGCCAAAATGCGTTCACGAGCTCTTGAGGCAATGCCTGGTCCGTAGGCAAATATAGTCCCACCCCTCTTTGCAGCCACTTCGCCATTTCCAAAGCGATCGGACGATCCGGGGGCGGCAAAACACCGACCACGGCGCTCGGGGAGCCAAATTCGGCAATGTGTCGCTGCGCCACATCTGGCGTGGTTATGAAGGCAGCAAACAGAAGAGCTGCTTTCTGTTGGTCCTCTTTCGACTTGCTCCAGACCTGGACTTGTTCCTGAAACCCGGAAACTCTCACCGGTGTCTGGTCAGCAGGGGCAATGATGGGTATGTAATTTTTGGGATCTTGGTGCGCAGGAATAATATGCTGGTCTTCGATCCAGGGCCCATCGAAAATCATGGCCGCCTTATCCTGGAAGAGAAGCGGATCCGCTTGGTTGGGATCCAGAGAGATAAACCCGTCATTGAAGTACCCCTTGGTTACCCATTCCTTCAACTTGGCGAACGCTTTAATTACCTC
>DASZGG010000032.1:0-7220 GCA_035939025.1 Chthoniobacterales bacterium
GAAGCAATCCAGCCACGCGGAAACAACAACAATGCAGCCAAAACAGGAGTGAATCCGATCCAGATCAGCCAGTCTTGATTCCAGGGAGGAAAGGCCAACGAGACCAGGATCCCCCCGACCAGACTCAGAAAAATAGCCGAGACGTGAAGAAGGACAGGTTTCATGATTGCAAGCCGGATCGGCCCGGGACCAGCTCCAAGGCACATCGCCAAGCGATGATCAGTAATAGCGGATAAACTGCAGGATTGAAACTCTGTGGCAGAACGAATGAGACGCACACAAAGGCGCATGCGGCAACAAACGCGAACCGCAGATACCATAGAAGCAAAACCGGTCGACTTTTGGCGAAAAAGAGCCAGAGGCCTGCAGGAAGATGGAAAGGGATGAGCCACAAGAGATTGCAGTTCTCGTGCAAAACCCAAATGCGCGTCCAAAGGGAGATCACGAGGATAAACGTACCGGCAAGACCGAAGATAGTAAGGCAAAGCGCGGTCGGCCAAACGGCATGGCCCTTCCTGCGCAATAGCCAGAAGAGTAACCAAAGAATTCCCCCGCTATAGAATATCCAGATCGGAGCCAGGAAGGACAACGAATCAGGCAAAGCCTCGGGCGGAAAAAGTTCCCTCTTTTCCGCAGCCAGGCTTTGGTCGCCGTTTTTACTTGTCTGCACTGCTCGCTCCAGGTCCGCTGGCAAAAAACAGGCTTCTCGCGGGCCCGCCAGTCGATCGACCTTTGCGCCGAGAAGCAAGGAAACCCCAAATCCGATCCACGGGATTCGAGTGAAGTATGGATCCAGCATTTGCCGGAACGTCTGGTTGCCGGCCCCACGCTCGATGATCGGAGATCCTGTGATCCGCTCGAGGACATCTCGCGGTCGGGTCGAACAGTTATCCAGGATAAAGTCGTACCGATAGAATCGATTCGTCGGTAGGAGATTGATCTCCAGCATTTCAAACAACTTTTGCTTTTGATTCTGCGAGAGATTCAGCAGCAGTTCCGTAACACCTTGACCGTACGCTCCAACAATGCTGATCTCTTCCTCGCCCGGACTCACCGCTAGCTGGTAGAACAGATCGCCATGAACGAATTTAAGGTAGAAGTTGGGTGTCTCGAAATCAAACACTCCGAAGTTGTAAAGGCGGTCCATGCTTAGGAGGTCGTCTTTCACCCTGATCGCGCTGTGGCCAAATGCCTGGTAAAGCTCTTCGCCCGGGGTGTAAGTGATCAGCGATACTTGTGCGCTATCGTCCAGCCGTGGTAGCGATCCTGCGACCTCGTTTGGCTGGGTACCTGCTTCCTGAGCAAAGGCCGGCAGAACGGTAGTGAGAAGGAGGAGAACAGCCTGGCAAACCCGCAACCACAGTCGTCTTCGTCGTCCTCGATCCTTTAACGTTGCATCTGCTGACCGCCCTGAACGGGCATTGCTTCCACCGGTAGGGACGCGCTCCCGCGCGTCCGGGAAGGATCGGGGTTTTGCTGATTTTCTGCCATCGTTTCCGCCTTCCTTGAACGTGCAGCGCCGGACGCACGGGAGCGCGTCCCTACCGGCGGAAACGACGCTCGATCGAAAAATGTGCGTCACTGGGAGTTGCTCAAGGGTGGTCAGTTCGAATCTCCATCTCTACGCTTGTGAATCAGCACACATTGGCCAACTGCAGAGCACCAGCTAACCAACTCTATTCTTTGCATCTTCTTGCAGCCACGCCCAAAGACTGTCCAGGGCTGCGGCGAGACTTGCCCGAGTTTCGACCAACGAATCTTTGGAGACGCTGGAGTTCTTAGCGAACAAGTAGAACTTGATCTTCGATTCAGTGCCGGAAGGCCGCACCGCAATTCGACGCGCGTCCGCGAGCTCAAAAATTGTCATTTTTTCTCGCGGTAAGATGTCCCCTTCCGCATCCGGGATTTCCCCCGCGGCAAAATCCTTCACCGCGACGACTTTCGAATTGTCAATCTCACTGGGAGGGTTGGCGTTGTAAGAGTCCGCCAAGCGACGAATTTTATCGGCGCCCTCGGCCCCCTCAAAGGCCAGCGAACCGGACTTCTCCTGGTAATAGCCGTACTCGAGATAAATCTGATCCAGGAGCTGATCCAGCGTCATACCGTTCGATCTGGCGTAGGCGGCCACTTCGGCGAACATGATCGCCGCACCATTAGCATCTTTATCGCGAACAAAATCGGCTCCGCTGTAGCCGTAACTCTCTTCTCCTCCAAAAACGTAGAAATAAGAATGCTTTAATCGAGCTGACCGGGTTTCTTGCTCGGGCAATGCCCGGTATGCTTTCCGAATTTCCGCCGGCAAGGCAGCTTCGTATTTTTCGAGTTTCGCACCGATGTACTTAAATCCGGTGAGCGTTTCGACGCAGTGAAGCCCTTCTCTCTCTGCGATGGTTTTTTGGAGATCGGTCGTCACCAGGGTCTTGAGAATGACCCCACGAGCCTTATTCCCATCATTCAACACACCCTGTCCCTTGAACGTTTTCGTCCGATAATAGGCCAGCAGAGATCCAATCTGATTACCCGTGAGCAGCTGCATTCTTCCGGACTGATCGCGGCAAGCCACTCCCATGCGATCAGAATCAGGGTCAGTACCGATCACGAGATCTGCCTTCTCCGTCTCGGCCAAGGCGATGGCCATCGCCAGAGCCTCGGCGCTTTCCGGATTCGGGGATTTCACAGTTTGGAAGGAACCATCAGGTTTATCCTGTTCAGGAACCGTCAAAACCTGGAAACCCAATTCCCGCAACGCCGGAACTGAAATAATCGCACCGGTCCCATGAATCGGGGTAAAGACTATTTTCAATTCTTTCTGGCTCACAATGACGTCAGGTCGGAGTACCAGAGTCCGGAGACGGGCTTTATAAACGTCGTCAAGCTCCGAGCCGAGACTTACGAGCTTACCCTGCTGAGATTTCGGGAGCGGTTCATAAACTTCACTTGCAACCTTGTTGACCTGATCGATGATCGCCCCGGCGTGCGGCTCGACGATCTGTGCTCCGTCGGCAAAGTAGACCTTGTAACCATTATCATGTGGCGGATTATGGCTCGCCGTGATCACAATCCCCGCCGTTGAGTTTGTATGGCGAACGGCGAAGGACAGTTCGGGAGTCGAACGTGCAGACTCGAACAGAAAGACGTCACACCCGCTTTCAGTAGCCACTTTAGCCGTCAGTTCTCCGAATTGCCGGGAAAAAAAGCGCGTATCATGGGCTATCGCAATGCTGGGCCTGAGTCCATTCTTCGCCAGATGCTCTTTGATGTAATTGACCAGACCCTGCGTCGCTCGGTTGATGTTATAAAAATTCATCGCGTTGGTTCCTACGCATGGGAACGCAGGGCAAATGCCCCCTGCTTGGCTTCCAGCTTCCGCCCGAGTCACAATTTTTCCGATGGTTCTGCCCCGCAGTCCGCCAGTACCGAACGCTAGCGCTTTAAAAAAACGGTCGTTCAACTCAGTCCAAGCTTCATTCTCTACCAATTCGTCGATTGCCGCCCTGTAAACCGGATTGTTACTACCAGAAAGCAAATGCAAGATATTGGCCACAGTGCTAGCCAAGAGTTGATCTTCCTGAACCGCGTGCTCCAGAGTTTCGCGAAGATCGCTCATGGGCTTAGCCTGTAACGTTCAGTTCCGGCGCGCAAACCTTTATGATTCCGACTGAAAAGATTGTGGCTGCGATGGCGAAGCGCCGCACCATCCGTGCCGACCAAACAAACGCCGTACGCCTGGCTGACGGCTCTGGCGATGACTTGGGTGGTCTGATCATCGATGATTTTGCTGGTCGTTGGATCATCCAGACGTTCGACGAAAGCGAGCCAACCTTCGATCCCACGTTGGGATATCGCTCGCTTTATTGGAAACCTCTCCTTAAGAAAAGCAACACTGTGCCGAAACACTTGGCTGGAGAACGGGCTGACCAACCTTTTTGCGTTCAGGAGTCCGGGCTGGAATTCGAGATTGATTTCCGAGCGGGATATTCGCCGGGTCTTTTCCTCGACCAGCGCATCAATCGCAGCAAGCTTCGCGGCCTCGCCCGGGGCAGAATGCTACTTAATACGTTCTCGTACACCTGTGCTTTCGGTGTCGCCGCAGCCATCGGCGGAGCCGCAACAGTGAACCTCGATCTGTCGCGGAATTACCTGAGTTGGGGAAAGCGAAACTACGAACTCAATCAGATCGATTTAAGGGAACACGAATTTCTTTATGGCGATGTCTTCGATTGGCTGGGGCGTTTTAAGCGACGCGGGAGAAAATTTGACCTGATCATTCTTGATCCACCGACCTTCTCACGAGACCGAAGGTCAAGAGTTTTCAGGGTTCAAGATGACTTCGGTGGCTTGGCTGATCGTGCGGCCGCCTGTCTGAACCGAAACGGATTGCTGCTCTGTTCCACGAATTTTCGTGGCATGACCTTTGGTGAATTCCTCCGAATCCTAAGAAAAGGGATCAACCGCCCTTTTGAAGCCGTCGCCGGCTCAATGCCCCCCGATTTTACTGGAGATCAGTATTTAAAAACCGTTTGGCTGCAATTTTGAAGGTAAGCGAAGGCTCCAGCCTTTGCCCTCCGTGGTGCGCCGCGTCTGGCAAAGGCTGGAGCCTTCGCTTACGCTTGTGCTGCAACGAAGCTATCCCCTTCCCTTGCTTTTTCTACCCATTTATGGTCACGTGCAGCCCCGTCAGATCGTATAACCGCCTAACCTATGACTCGTCTCTTTGTTGCCGCTCTTTGCTTAGCCGCATTTGCTTTGAATGGTTGCGATAACCGAACCCGCGACGGCGTTCGATGGGATCAGATCGCTGAAAGGCTTCAGAAAGACAAGAAGAGTCAACCCTGGCCCGACGCCGAATCACCTTGGGGGAATGCAGAGCACCACAGCGGAACCGCGTGGTAGGAGGGGAACGTATCGGCATAACGGCGTATCGGCGAACGCCCACGCGCCGATACTTTTCTGATGTCACGGTCCCACTGACACTGGCAGCTTCTTGAACCTTCGCCGACACGCCGTTTCGCCGTTTCGCCGATACGTTCCCCTTAACGGCGACGTTTGTAGCGGAAAATGTCGAAATCCGGGGTGGCACGAATGGTTTCCGAGAGTGCGAACTGGGATTCGAACTCAGGAAAATAGGCGTCCCCGGGATAGTCTTCCTTGACGATGGTCGCATAGATCGTGTCACAGCGATCTAGCAGCGCTTTGTAAATTTCTGCGCCTCCGATCACGAAAATCTCTCGGCCATTCACTTCGTACGGCGTCGGATCGAACTCATTTAGGTCGTGGATCACCTCGACGCCGGCCAAGTTCCTGGCGCGCGTGACGATCAGATTCCGACGACCGGGCAGAGGCCGACCGATCGATTCAAACGTCTTGCGGCCCATTAAGATCGTGTGCCCCATCGTCACCACTTTGAACCATTTTTGTTCACCGGGAAGATGCCAAGGGATTTTGTTGTTCTTTCCGATTACCCGGTCCCGCGTCATCGCAACGATCGCTTTCATTCTGGAGTCAAGGAG
Organism: Chthoniobacterales bacterium; assembly: GCA_035939025.1. Taxonomy (GTDB): domain Bacteria; phylum Verrucomicrobiota; class Verrucomicrobiia; order Chthoniobacterales; family JAFAMB01; genus JAFAMB01. The sequence goes on from DASZGG010000032.1 coordinate 5,511, forward strand.
TCAGAAGTCAGGAGTCGATTCCGCTGAAAAACCGGACTGGCCGGATTGGCCCTGGAGGGGAGTCGCTTGCGGCTCCCAGAGGCGTCTCGGACGCCTCCAGGCGCTGCAAGCAGCGCCCCTCCAAGTTTTTCGTCGGAGAACGGTTTTTCAGCGAAATCAAGAGTCAGTGCGCATTCGCGCAATCCGGTCCCCATTCTGCAACTCCTGCAACTTCTGACTCCTGACTCCTGGATTCTCGACTCCTTTTGTACACAATCGGGCAGCACTTTAAACCGCAATCGGCGCTTTGATGGTCGGATGCGGATCGTACCCGATCAATTGGATGTCTTCGTATTGAAAATCCTCTAGCCGTTCCGGCACGCGACCAAAACGCAAGACAGGCAGCGGACGCGGAGAGCGGCTCAATTGCTCACGGACCTGCTCGAGATGATTCCGATAGATGTGGATATCTCCAAAAGTATGAACAAAATCTCCAGGCACCATCCCGCAAACAACGGCAACCATCTCAGTCAACAACGCGTAGGACGCAATGTTGAAAGGGACACCCAGAAACAGGTCAGCGCTCCGTTGATACAGCTGACAGCTCAATCTTCCTTCCTGAACGTAAAACTGGAACATCACGTGACAGGGTGGGAGAGCCATCTCTCCAATTTCTCCTGGGTTCCAGGCAGTAACAATGAGCCGCCGACTGTCGGGGTTCTTCCGAATATCCGCGACCAATCGTTCCAGCTGGTTGATCGAGCCACCTTCATGAGTCCTCCAATCGCACCATTGGGCACCGTAAATACGTCCAAGATCCCCCTTCTCATCCGCCCACTCGTTCCAGATCGTCACCCCGTTATCCGTAAGGAATCGAATATTCGTTTCGCCACGGATGAACCAAAGCAGCTCGAACGCCATGGACTTGAAATGCACGCGCTTGGTCGTGAGAAGCGGGAATCCTCGGGAAAGATCAAATCGAGCCTGGGCCCCAAAATAGGAAATCGTGCCTACGCCGGTGCGATCTTCTTTGGGTTTGCCTTTTTCGAGAACTAAGCGAAGCAAGTCGTGGTATTCTTTCACGGCAAAAAGTAATGATCAGAGGATTACAGATCCGGGACCAAACGCCACGGCAATCTTCTTGGCCGACTTTCGGCAGGTGGAAACTGGAATACTAAGATCTAGAACGATGCACCCGCAACAATTATCCAGCCTGGTGGATACCCAGAATCTCCCTGACCATCGGGAATTGGCTATCGACCGCGTCGGGGTCACCAACCTCCGCTTTCCGATTCAGATCAGAGACAAGGCGCACTCCTCGCAGAACACGGTAGCCACGGTGTCTCTCACGGTCGATTTACCGCACCACTTCAAGGGCACACATATGAGCCGGTTCATCGAAGTGTTGAATGAGCACGGCTCCTTGATTCACGTCGATAAGATTAAGGTGATCCTCGAACATCTCCAGAAACGACTGAACTCCAAGCAGGCACACGTGGAGTTTGAGTTTCCGTTTTTTATGGAGAAACGCGCACCGATCACCGGGGCGATCGGATTAATGGATTACACGGTGAAATTGACGGCGACAGCCGCCCACGAGGACAGAGACTTCGTCGTAACAGTCATCGTTCCGGTAACGACTCTATGCCCATGTTCAAAGGCGATCAGTCGTTTCGGAGCGCATAACCAGCGCAGTCAAGTAAGGTTTTCGGTTCGTTTCAACACGCGCAT
>DASZGG010000033.1:0-7506 GCA_035939025.1 Chthoniobacterales bacterium
CAGCGTTGGTATCTCGCAGGTTCGGTCCATTACATCGAGCAGCAGCTCGAACATCATCGGACACGAACCTTTCAAGAAGAGTATTTAGCCTTCCTTAAGAAACACGGCGCACATTTCGACGAGAAATACCTCTGGGATTAGTTAGCTACGCCCGATCATACCGTCCCTACGGGACGGTTCTTTCGAGGGACGCTTTCCCAGGCACTTCGTGCCAGGCTACGATCGGTGTTGTCCCTACGGGACGGCTTGCAGACATTTCGCAACGGCCTCTAGCTAGGCAAGCGCGGGCTGCAGTTTTCTTTCTTCCGGTCTCAGAGGTAAATCGCCACGACGTTCGCGGTCTTTCGAGTGATTCTTGGCAATTAAAAGGTAAACCGCCGGTACGACAAAGAGGGTGAAACTGGTCCCGATAATCATTCCAGTCACCAAAACCCAGCCAATGCTGTTGCGCGCACCGGCGCCAGGGCCATGGGCAAGGATAAGGGGCGTGTGACCCGCCACAGTTGCAACCGACGTCATCAGAATTGGCCGGAGACGTGTTCCAGCCGCCTCAATAATCGCGCGGACCTTTTCCAGGCCTCGTTCCTGGAGCCTATTGGCAAATTCGACAATCAAAATCCCATTCTTGCAAACAAGCCCGACCAATGTCACCAAGCCCACGTAGCTGTAAGCGTTGATAGTCGTCGTGCCGAGAAAGGTCACAGCGAGCGCTCCGGTTAAACCAAGGGGCACCGACCCCAGCAGAATAATCAAGGGATCTCGGAAGCTCTCGAATTGAGCCGCCAGCACGAGATAGATTAAAATCCCAGCCAAAGCGATGGTCGTTAGGAACGAATCCCCCTCCTTCCGCAACTGTCGCGATTCGCCGGTGTAGTCGATGGCATACCCTTTCGGCAGGATCCTGGCAGCCTCCTGTTCGAGCACCTTCAGAGCGTCATCCGTGGTGGCGCCCGAGAACTTGTTCGGCAATCCCTCAATCGTCGCGGAGTTTAACTGCTGAAAGCGGTTCAGCGATCGCGGTTGGGTAGTTGTTTCAATTTTCGCGAACGTCCCAAGCTGAATCGGCTGGCCATTCGGTCCGGTAACATACAAATTCTTCAAATCATCGGTCGTGAGTCGACTGATTCGTTTCACCTGGGGAATGACCTTGTAGCTGCGGCCCTGGATACTGAAGTAGTTGGTGTATCCGCCGCCTAGCAAAGTTGCCAGGTCACCGCCAACCTGCTGCAGATTGAGTCCCATCGACGCCACCTTGTCCCTGTCGAAGACAATGTTGGCCTGCGGCAGGTCGTACTTCAGATCGCTGTCCGCAAAAACAAATTTGCCGCTCTTGAGTGCCGCCCCCACTAATTGCTGAGCGAACTCGTAGATCTCCCGCGGCTCAGCCGTCGAGGAGATCACGAACTCAACCGGGAAATTGGTCCCTCCGGGCAACGGCGACGGCGTTGTCGCGAAAATTTGGACTCCGGGAATTTGGGCCAGTTTATGATTTACGTCCACCAACACTTCTTCCATGGTTCGTTTGCGCTCGGTCCATGGCTTCCCAACCATACCGGAAAAACCCTGCGTCTGCAGAGTGATCTGGAACGTCTGAGCCGTCTCAGGAAAGCTCTTGTAGATATCGTTCATCTGCTGGGTGAACAGCATGTTTTGCTCGAGTGTGGCGTTGGGCGGAGTTTGCACGATTCCGAAAATCACGCCCTGGTCCTCCCGCGGTGCGGGTTCCTTGGCGGACATCAAATAAAAGGGCACCGACAGACAGATGATCAAGCCTGCGATGATACAGATCGCCGGCCAATAACCGAGCGACCAGCTCAAAGTCTTCGTATAACTGTTTCGCAGACCGTCGAATCGGCGGGTGATCCATCCCGCGAGTCCGCGCTCCGCCATACCTCTCTTCAGCAGCTTCGACGACATCATCGGCGACAAGGTCAGCGCAACGACGCCGGAAATAGCGACAGCGCCCGAGAGGGTGAAAGCGAATTCGCGAAAAAGCGATCCGCTTAATCCACCCTGCAAACCAATCGGAGCGTACACGGTCGCCAGACTAATGGTCATCGCGATGATTGGGCCGAACAATTCCCGAGCGCCTTTAATCGCCGCGTCGAAAGGTTTTATCCCTTCCTGTAAATGCCGTTCCACGTTTTCAACCACCACGATGGCATCATCAACGACTAGCCCGACAGCGAGGACAATCGCGAGCAGAGTGAGCAGGTTCAGCGTGAACCCGAATAGAAGCATTAAGAAGAAGGCGCCGACCAACGACAACGGGATCGCCACCACTGGAATCAACACGGACCGAACCGATCCCATGAAAAGGAAGATCACAATGATGACGATCAGGATCGTTTCCGTGAGGGTCTTAATAACATCGTTGATCGCATTCTGAATGTATTCCGTCGAATCGTATGGAATTGCCTGATGCATTCCGGTCGGAAGCTCCCGCTCGATGTCCGGCAACGCGGCGCGCACCCGCTTGATCACATCTAGCGTGTTGGCGGTGGGCAGAACGAAAATACCCATGAATGTCGCGGTGTTTCCTGAGAAGCGCACATCGGCGTTATAGTCCTCGGCGCCGAGGTCGACATCGGCGATATCCCTGATTCGCACGATCGCCCCGTTTTGTTGTTTGATCACCAGTTGCTTGAATTCTTCGGCGGTCTCGAGATTCGTATTGGTGACCAGGTTGGTGGCCACCATGGAACCTTTGGTCTGACCCACTCCGGCAAGGTAGTTGTTGTTCTGTAGAGCGTTTTGGACGTCGTTCGGTGAAACGTTGAGGGCCGTCATCCGGTCCGGTTTCATCCAGATCCGCATCGCGAACGTCCGCGCGCCGAGGATCGTGGCGCTCTGGACCCCACTAATTGCCGACAGTTTCGGCTGAACGACTCGAGTCAGATAGTCAGTGATCTGGTTCCGGTCCAGATCTTTGGAGTAGTAGCTCAGGTACATCGAGGCAAACTGGTTGTCCGTCGAAGTGATCTGGAGCACGGGCAACTGCGACGCCGGCGGCAATTGGTTTCGAACCTGCTCAACCTTGGTCTGGATCTGAGCGAGAGCCGCGTTCGGATCGTAATTCAGCTTGAGGTGCACACTGATTGTGCTGGTGCCCGGCTGGCTCGAGGACTCCATGTAGTCGATCCCGTCCGCACTCGCAATCGACTGTTCCAACGGCGTGGTGAGAAAGCCCCGCACCAAATCCGCGTCCGCACCGTAGTAGGTCGTGGTCACGGTGATCACCGACAGATCGCTCCGCGGGTATTGGCGGACATTGATATTGCGGATGGCCTGATAACCCGCAATAAAGATGATGAGATTCACTACCGTCGCCACTACGGGCCGCTTAATGAATAGGTCTGTGAAATGCATTTCTGCTCTCCGGCGTCAACTGTCTGAAGGGTTTGGGGCCAGCTCGCTCTCAGGTTTTATCTGGTTATTGACAATGACATGAGCACCGCTCTTCAGTCGAAACACACCTGAGGTGACTACTTCTTCGCCGGGCCTAAGTCCGGAAACAATTGCGATCATGTCGCCGCGCGATGGACCAACCTTGATAAACTGTTCTTTCACTCCTTTGTACGCTTTTCCCTCCTGGTCTTTCATCTCGGAAACAACAAAGATCGAATCGCCGTAAGGGGCATAATGAATCGCCGTAGCCGGGATGGCGACGACGTTTTGCGTCTCACTCATTAAGACACTCACCTTCGCGAACATCCCAGGACGGAGCTTTAAATCAGAATTCGCTAAGGTCGCCTGGACCTGGATATTCCGGGTGGCCTGGTCGACGAGCGCGTTGATCGCCGTGATCGTCCCATTAAACGCTCGATTGCCGTAAGCGTCGACATGGAGCGCAACCGGTTGGCCCACGGCGAGTCTGCTGAGATCCTGCTGCGGCAGCGAGAAATTGACGTAAATCGGATCAAATGATTGGAGAGTCACTACGGGATCTCCCTCTCTCAAATATTGACCGAGGTTCACTTGCCGGATACCGGTTACTCCATCGAACGCAGCACGCAACGTTTTCCGCGCGATCACGGCATTGTATTGATCGACTGAGGCCTTGTTCTGTCTGTAACTTGCCTCGGCGTTGTCGTAATCCGACTGAGAAATCGCGTGTTTCTCCACTAAATCCTTATCACGTTTCAAAGTCACTTGAGCCCAATCTCGTTGCGCTTCGGCTTGATGGAGCTGAGCCTCCTCTTGAACCGTGTCCAGACGGACCAGCAAATCTCCTGCGCGCACTTTACTTCCGGATTCGAAGGCTATCTCGCGCACGATGCCGGCCAAATCAGTGCTGACGGTAACGCCATTCACGGCCGTAATGCTCCCGACGCTCTCGAGCGTGGGCTGCCATTCGGATTGTTTGGCGAGGTCCGTCGTTACGGCTGTCGGCGGGGGCTCGAACGCGCCCGATTTGGCTAGCTTGATGAAACCCTGAATTTGGGTGAATTTCACAAACCCAAGGCCGAATAGAACCCCAAGAAACAGGCCGAAAAGAACGACGAAAAACAGTAGGTACTTCCAGAACGGCTTCTTCTTCATAGATAAAACTCAATTTTATAGGTTCGGCGGCTTCCCATTGAGGGCAAGCTCACTGAGACGAGTGCGAATTTTTTCCAACAAAAAGACGAGTTGCTGCCGTTCCCGTTCGTTAAGCGGTTCCACGATGCTCGTGAACCAGCGGCAATAGGCCGGACGGATTTTATCGAGGAGGCTTTGGCCTGCCAAGGTCAGATGAACTCGGATCAGGCGCCTGTCGACCGGATCGGCGCGGCGCTCAATCAGCCCATCCTTCTGCAATCCATCCAATAAACCCGAGATGGTGGCGCGAGTAACCCCGGTTTTTGCCGCCAGGCCCGCGGGCGTAGCCTGACCCTCCGTGCATTTTAAGAGCATCATGAGAAGGTTGAATCGGCCGTGACGGGTTCCATGCGATGCGAGAACCTGTTCATCAAGCGCCAGTAACTCATCGCCAGTGCGTAAGAGTTGCAAGAAGGTGTAACAGGCGGAGGCATCGAGGCCGGGAAAATGTTTGGCCTCCTCGAGGAAAACCTCGTACCTTGGCAATCCTTTTAGAAGCGTGAGCGTACCTCGCATAAAATTAATGGACTTAATTATTAGGAACCTAACGAATGTCAAGCGGTATTCTGTGTCGATTGCTCGCCTTCTTGGGGACGTCCCACGGAAACAGAACACAGACCAACACCAAATTGTTACAACAATATGGCGCTACCCTTCTCGAGATAGATGGTCAACAACGCAATATCTGCCGGCGTGATTCCGCTGATTCGGCCGGCCTGCCCCAGGGTAGCTGGCTGAATCTTGGCGAATTTCTGACGCGCCTCGACCCGCAGGCCTCGAACCCCTTCGTAATCGATCCGATCGGGAATAGCCGTGGATTCCGCACGTTCGGCGCGGGCAATGGAATTCTCCTGTCTTTTGACGTACCCCTCGTATTTCAAGTCGGTTTCGACCTGCTCCCACACCTCCCTTGGGAAATCGCCAAGCAGATCGTTCGGCAAATGGGCAACGCTAAAGTCTGGCCGCCGCAACAATTGATCTAAACGCCATTGATCCATGCGGGTTTTGGCGGCGAATCGTTTGGCTTCGGCAATCGCCTCAATTTTTTTTGCGGCAGCAATCCATTGCGATTTAGAAACGAGACCATGCTCCCATGCTTTAGGAGTGAGCCGGAGGTCTGCATTATCTTGGCGCAAAATGAGCCGGTACTCGGCTCGACTGGTAAACATTCGGTAGGGCTCCTGGGTGCCACGCGTTACGAGATCATCGATCAAAACGCCGATATAGGCCTCTGAACGACTGAGATAAAATGCCGGTTTACCCAATATCTTGAGGGCAGCGTTGGCTCCGGCTACAAGCCCTTGGGCTGCTGCCTCCTCATAACCGGAAGTTCCGTTGATCTGTCCGGCAAAATAGAGGCCGCTGACCTTCTGGGTCTCGAGGGTCAGGCGGAGCTGTACCGGTGGGCAATAATCGTACTCAACGGCGTAACCGGAGCGAATAATTTCAGCCTGTTCCAGGCCGGGAATGGAACGGATAAATTCGTATTGGACCTCGAAGGGCAGGCTAGTCGACAGGCCGTTGACATAATATTCACGGGTATGCCGTCCTTCTGGTTCCAGGAAAAGCTGGTGCTGTTGTTTTTCGGCGAACTTGACGACCTTATCTTCAATCGACGGGCAATAGCGAGGTCCGATCCCTTCGATTCGGCCTGAATACATCGGAGACTTGTCCAGGTTCGCACGGATGATTTCGTGGGTTTGGGCCGTCGTATGGGTAATCCAACAGGGCATTTGTTCCACGTGGAACCGATCCTCCCTGAACTCGTTCAGTGTGAAAAAGTCGTCGCGACCTCTCTTCAGCTCTTCTGGACGAAAGGAGAACCGCGGAGGTGGTTCGTCTCCATCCTGCCGCTCGCATCGGCTAAAATCGATCGAGCGCGCATTGAGCCGACAAGGGGTCCCTGTCTTGAACCGTCCAATTTCGAACCCAAGCGCGCGCAGACTCTCGCTCACCGTAGACACCCCATCCCCCATTCGTCCTCCAGCCTGATTCTGCAAGCCCACGTGCAACAAACCACGCATGAACGTTCCGGTCGTGATGATCACCGCCTCCGAATCGATTTGGAGCCCGAGCGTCGTCTCTATCCCTTTCACCTGACCACCTTCCTCCAGAATCCGAAGGACATTCCCCTGCAAGAGCTCCAAGTTCCCTGCCCCCTCCACCAACGCCTTCATTCTGAACTGATAGGCCTTCTTGTCACATTGTGCTCGCGGTGCTCGCACGCTTGGACCCTTGTTCGAATTAAGGGTGCGAAACTGAATTCCGGTCGCATCGGTATTCAGGCCCATCACGCCGCCCAGCGCATCAATTTCCCGCACCATGTGTCCCTTGGCCAATCCGCCCACCGCCGGGTTGCAAGACATCTGGCCGATCGTATCGAGATTCTGCGTCAGCATCATCGTCTGGCATCCGAGTCGTGCGGCGGCCATGGCCGCTTCAATACCGGCATGACCTCCACCGACCACCAGGACCTGGTAGCGTTTGGGATAGACGAACATCCTGAAAGGGTTCCTTATATTTTAAAGAAAATCAATAGGGCAGGCAGACGCTGCGCCGACCAGGAGCGGCACGCCGCCAACTCGCCCGGCCGAGTCCCCTACGCGCTTTTCTGTTCCACGTGGAACACGTTTGCGGAAGATCAAAATCTTCCCCCGCTTTTACCTCGTTACAACCTGCGCAATGGACTGGGCCTTGATTAGCGGTATTCCCCCACCCTGTCCTTTTGTGCTCTGTTCGAAACGGCAAAGGCTGGAGCCTTCGCTTTACGACACCAAAACCTAACGGCGCTTTCGCGTGACAATCGCACGCCTTTCCTGCACAATACCTTAACCGCTCATGCGCCATGGCAAAATCCCTCGAAGTTTCACCGATGAAATCTGTAGCGGAGGAGCTCGACTTCCTTCGGAAATCATTCCGCGAATG
>DASZGG010000034.1:0-5708 GCA_035939025.1 Chthoniobacterales bacterium
GCCGTGGTGGTCGGAGGCACCCTGCTTACCGGTGGCAGAGGGACCATTCTTGGGACTATTTTGGGCGCCTTCTTCTTAACTGCGGTTCGGGCGGAGATGATTGCGCTTGGCGCTCCGCCTTCCTGGTATATTTCCTTTGTCGGGATCGCTCTTCTAGTGGTCGTGACGATAAATACCCTTTTAGCAAGGAAGCTAAAAACTGCCTGAGAATTTTCTCTGCCCGTACAGACAACTTAAAGTTTGAATTTTATGGCAACAACAGACGGAGCCGGTGACGCAAGGAAGCCTCTTATTAGCATTAAGAACGTTTCCCTTTCCTATGGAAACTTTAAGGCGCTCACCGATGTCAGCGTTGATTTCTATGAGGGAGAGTTGGTTGGTCTGGTAGGAGATAACGGAGCGGGCAAGACGACCTTGATTCGAATTATCTCGGGCATTAACCCCCCTACCTCCGGCGAAGTTTATTTTGATGGAGAAAGAATAACGAAGTTCCATCCCAAGAAAGCCATGGATCTAGGGCTGGAATGCATCCAGCAAACCATTGGAATATGCGACAACCTATCGGTTGGGCGTAATTATTTTCTGGGGCGAGAACCGGTCAAACGTATCTTTGGACTGCCATTTCTGGACAAGAAAAAGATCCGCGAGACCAGCGCAAAGGTCGTCCATGACTTCGGGTTGCGGGACACAGTCGACGTGGATGATGAGATCGCGCTGCTCTCAGGGGGCGAAAAGCAGACCTTCAAAATCGCACGTGCTGTTACTTTCCGCAATCGGGTTATCATCATGGATGAACCGACCAATCATCTTTCGGTGCGCGAGCGTGCACACGTCAATGAGTTGGCGGTGCAGCTCAAGCAGCAGGGGCTTTTGGTGATTTATATCACCCACGATATCTTCCAGATTCATCGAATTGCCGACCGGATCGTGATTATGGAAAACGGACGCCTGGTTACGGATGTCCTACGCGACGCAATGAGCGCCGAAGCCTTGGAGGGAATTATCCGCGATGGAGGCCGGGCTCCTGCGAAAGGACCTAAAGTAGAATGAAAGTGTCTCTCAGAGATGCCGTACGGAGACATCCGGAAGGAATCACCATCAGCCTGGTGATTCTGATTTCTTTGGCCTTTGCGGTCATAACCCAAGGGGGGTGGCTCTCGATCGGCAACTTGCAATCCATATCGCAGGTCACTGCAATCCTGGCGATCATTGCGTTTGGGGAAGCGCTCGTCATCGCCACCGGCGAAATCGATATATCCGTCGGATCAGTGTCTGGAATCGGGGCCCTGGCGTTTCTTGGCCTCGCGCCGATGGTGGGGAGCGGTCTGGCGCTGGTCGCTGCGATCGCCTGCGGGATACTTATCGGCTCATTGAATGGCTTTTTTGTTGCATTCCTTGGCCTTCCATCCCTGCTGGTGACTCTTGGGACGCTTTTTCTCTTTCAGGGAATTGGTTATGCCGTAACCTCCGGCTTTTCTTTCGCTGCCACTGACTCACTCCGGCAGGAGTTTATCTATAATGTAGTCGGAGGCGGTAATTTGGCCGGGATCAATACTTCTGTTGTTTGGCTACTCATTGTCCTCGTCGTGCTTCAGTTGATAGTCTTTGAAACCCCGATCGGGAATCGAATCCTGGCCGTCGGCGGCGACGCCGCTTCGAGCTTTTCCCGCGGCCTATCCGTTACTAGAATAAAATTTGGAGTATATATCGTCAGTGGGGTGCTGGCCGCGTTCGCCGGTGTGTTAGATGCCGCTTTCATCGGCTACGCGGATGGCAGCTTTGGCGCGACGATGGAACTTTCCGCAATTGCCGCTGCGGTTCTCGGAGGATGCCATTTAACTGGCGGCCGAATATCGCTCATTGGAACACTGTTTGGAGCCTTTATGCTGCGTGGAATCCAGAGTTTTCTCATCCTCCTAGCCGTTCAACCTCAATGGTACATTCTCGTCGTCGGGCTTATTGTGGTACTTGCGAGCTTAGCGGATCGAACGTTAACCAGATTTGCCCTCAAGAAGTAGCGATAGACCGTTTAACGTCACAAGAGCTGATCGGCTGCAAATATTCTCAAAGATAGTTATTTAGAACAGCGGGACTAACCACAGCGAAAATAACGATAAACAAATGGAAAATACCAAGGCATCCAACACGCCAGCTTATCCTAGGGCAGTGAACCATGTGGGCGTGGGCGTGGCAGACATCGAACGCGCTATCCGTTGGTATGGGGAAGTGCTCGGTTTTACGCTGCTGATGGGCCCCTTAGAGTTCCGTGCTGCCGATCCAGGTTCGAACATTCACGATGTACTTGGTCAGGATTGCCATGCTTTGCTTCAGGCCCACATGGTTTCGGTAAACGGGATCGGTATTGAGCTTTTCCAGCTCCTTGATCCTCCGCACGAGCGGCGCAATCAGCCGCTAGAATACTGGAAGAGCGGCTTTTTCCACATCTGTGTCACCGACCCAGATATCGAAGGACTTGCTGGGCGCATCGCATCCTCCGGTGGGCGCCAGCGATCAAAAATCTGGCGCACTGACCCCTCGACTAACGAATACCGGCTGTGCTACTGCGAAGATCCTTTTGGCAACATCATTGAGATCTACACCCATAACTACGAGACTTTGTACGGCGGGATGAAAACGGAGGGGCGAGAGACGACTAGACAGAGCCCGACATGAAAAATGATAAAATTACCGTAGGTTTGTTGGGTGCAGGCAGGATTGGCCAGGAGCATGCCAAAAATTTGGCTGCCTTCCCGCAAGTTGAGGTGGCGGTGGTATGCGACCCGCGAATTGAAGCAGCGGAAGCTATCCGCCCGCTAGTTCGCGCAAGAGAGGTTACTGCCTCTCCTGAACAGGTAGTAAGCCGAAACGATGTTGATGCCGTCGTCATTTGCACGCCGACTGATACCCACGCTGCCTTGATTGAAGCAGCTGCGGAAACCGGCAAGGCCATCTTTTGCGAGAAGCCGGTAGCACTCAACCTGGAGCGCACGCAAAAGGCGCTAGCCAAGGTCGCAGAGAAAGGGGTGCCGTTCCAAATTGGATTTCAGCGCCGTTTTGACGCGGGATACGCCGAGGCTCGGCGTCGGATCGATCAGGGTGAGCTCGGCCGCCTGGATCAGTTTCGGACCGTTGGGCGCGACCCGACTCCGCCGCCCAGAGAATATCTGGAAAAGAGCGGCGGCTTGTTTTTAGACCAAGCAATCCATGAATTCGATATTGCCAGGTTTCTGATGGGTGAGGTCGCTGAGGTGAATGCCTGGGGCTGTGTTAGATTTCATCCGGACGCCGCGGAATTTGGCGACGTTGACACGGCAACCACTCTTTTGCGATTTACGAGTGGGGCGTTGGGAGTAGTGGAAAACTCGAGACGCGCTGTCTACGGCTACGATATTGTCACAGAAGTTTTCGGCGAAAACGGTAAGCTAATCATTCAGGCGGAGCCAAAGACTCCGCTGCGCCACTACTACCAGGATGGCTATAAGTTGGACCATTTCCATTTCTTTATGGACCGTTTTGGCCCTGCCTTTCGCGCCGAGTTGCAATCATTTTTCGATTCGATGGCCAACGGCAAACCACCTAGCCCTGGACCTCTTGACGCATTGGAATCCCTTAGAATCGCAATTGCGGGGACGCGAAGCTTGAAAGAAAACCGGGCAGTGAAACTTACGGAGATCTAATAAAAGTCCACTATGCAGTAAAAAAGCGAATGACCATGAAAAGCGATAATAACGAACTGGAGGGCTTGGCAAGGCAAGGGCGATGGCTTGCGATTAGCACGGTCGCCAAGAGCGGCGCTGGCCACGTAGGTGGTCCGTTTTCGGCGATGGACATTCTGATTGCCCTTTTTTTTCGAGCTTTGCGAATCGATCCGCAGAATCCGAAGTGGGCGACTCGAGACCGATTTATTCTCTCGAAGGGGCACTCGTCGATTGGCCTGTATGTTGCTATGGCTTTGCGCGGATATTTTCCAATTGAAGAACTTAAAACTTTCGACAAGGGCAACTCGCGGCTTCAGGGTCATCCCGACATTACCAAACTGCCTGGCTTAGACGCTTCAACGGGATCTTTGGGTCAGGGATTGTCGGTAGGTTTAGGGATGGCGCTTGGCTCACGTTTGCGTGGCGAGAAGTTTCACACGTTTGTAATGATTGGCGATGGTGAACTTCAAGAAGGCATGATTTGGGAAGCCTTGCACATCGCGCCTCGATATAAGCTGGGCAATCTGACTGCAATTCTGGACTGGAATGGGCTCCAGCAATTCGGTTGGGTTCTGGCAATTAACGAGGAGCATCGCGGCGATCGAAAGGATCCTTGGTCTGGGATTGATCTCCGGGGAATATTCGAACGCCTCGGTTGGCGTTGCCTCGAGATTGATGGGCACGATTTCTCGCAGATTCTTCCTGCTCTCCAAAGTGCGAAAGCATCAGGAGATTCCGATCAGCCCACCATGGTCATTGCGCATACTATCAAGGGCAAAGGAGTGAGTTTTACCGAAGGCAAACATGAGTGGCATTCAAAGGTTGCCACCAAAGAGGAACTAAATATCATTGCTGAAGAACTTGGGATCCAGGAGGGGCTAAGATGAAGGCGATGCGTGATGTATGGGGCGACACGTTGGTGGCGTTAGGAAGAGCGAATCCCAACGTGCTGGTCATGGACGCAGACCTAGCGAACTCAACCAAAGCGGATAAATTTGCTAAGGCTTGTCCGGAAAGATTTCTTCAGATGGGCATTGCCGAACAGAACTTAATCGGTGCTGCCGTAGGTCTGGCCTCAGTCGGTTATATCCCGTGGCTTTCGACCTTTGCGATCTTTTTTACTCACCGTGCGGTTGATCCGATCCGCATGCTAGTCGCTCAAACGCATGCCAACGTGAAGCTAGGTGCGGCATATGCGGGCGTTCTAACCGGACTTACGGGCAAAACGCATCAAGATGTTGAAGATCTGGCCATCATGCGGGCCATGCCGGGGATGACGATTATAGCGCCGATTGACAGCACGGAATGCGAGGCGGCGATAAGATGGGCTACTGAATACGAGGGCCCCGTGTATCTTCGCCTTGCTCGGGATGTCTGTCCGGACGTTTTCGACCCGGGATATGAATTCAAGTTGGGCAAGACGTACCTACTTAAAGAGGGTAAGGACGTGCTGCTGGTTTCGACCGGTCCGCAAAGTCAACGCTGCCTGGAGGCTGCGAATTTGCTCGACCAGCAGAAGATATCTGCCGGCGTGCTCCACGTACCGTCGATCAAGCCTCTCGATCGAGAGGAGCTCATCAAAGTCTGCCAACCCTTTAAGACGATCGTGACGGTTGAAGAACACAGTGTCTACGGTGGCCTAGGCGGTTTAGTCTGCGAATTATTGTCAGGGCAGTTGCCTAAAACGGTGATTCGTCTTGGTCTGCAAGACCGCTGGGGCGAGTCCGCCCCTAATGAATATTTGCTGAACCTCTTTGAGCTCTCGCCGGCTCCGCTGTGCGCAAGAGTAAAGGCGATTGTCCACCCAGCAACGTAGAAGGTTCAGACATGCAGACTTCACTCTTGCGAGACCAAGATTTGTTTCGGCACCAGGCCTATTTGGGCGGACTTTGGTGCGACGCCGATAACAGGGCAACGCTTGACGTAAACAACCCTGCGACAGGAGAAATCCTGGGCAGTGTCCCTCTGATGGGGCGGGTCGAAACTCAAAGAGCCATCGAAGCCGCCAAA
>DASZGG010000035.1:0-2793 GCA_035939025.1 Chthoniobacterales bacterium
CGCTGCGGAGGTCCAATTGGACTACCAGCCCTTCCAGTTCCTGGCGCAGCGGACCCTCTCCCGCAATCACAAAACGGGATTGCGGATAGGTCTTTGCGAATTTTGCGAAGGCCCGCAAGGCGGTGGGCAATCCCTTTTTGCGCACCAACCGGCAGGCCTGAACGAGCGTCCACGCGCCGTCCGCCGGGGCTTTCCTGACTATGAAAGGAAATTCTCCCAGAGGAATTCCTGTGCGATTTAACCGAATCTTTTCGGGGTCACAATCCAGCTCGATCAAACGTTCGGCGATGGATCGGCTCCGCACCAGCACAAGCGGGACTAAGCGAAGCAGCTTTCGTAAATTAGCCTCATACCCTCGCTCAGTTTCCCGACGCTGGACATCCATTCCGTGAAAAGAAACCACGCATGGGCGATCCCACCGTTCGATGAGCGGAAGCAGATGGACGCCGGTATTCCCAAAGTAGACGTGCATCAGATCTGGATCACGTCGCAGAAGAACCCGTCGGGCGATTTCGAACTCTCCCCGGTAAATCAATGCGGGCGCTTTCGTCACATACTTTAAGAATCCGCGGCGGATCCAGTTTGTTCTGGGTGGTTCTAGCAGCTCCAAATCCGGGAATGGATAGCATTCGCCATTTTCCCGAAATTTCGTGATCACAAAAGTATCGACATTTCGAAGCGACGTGACCTGGCGATAGATGTGGAGCATCTCCGCCTTGAGAAAATAGGTGCAATAGCTGGCTACCAGGGGTTTCAAATTAAAGGATTCTCATTTCGTCCAATGTAAGCGAAGCGTCCCGCTTTGCAGGTAAGCGAATAGTCCAGGTAAATCCTATTGTAGATCGGCACTCTTCACAGCTAAACCGCAATGAGCTCTTCGACTCGGCTTTCGCGTGATTTTTGCGGGTTAGTTGGTGAGCGGAATCTTATTGACACCAATTAGAGCGAGGCATCCATTTAGGTTGTCGCCCAGAGGTCTTCTACCGGAGGTATTGATCCTCTTGCCTCCGGCGACGCGGCAAACCCGCACCGACTTCCTCGACGACAACCAATCCTGAATTCCCGGGAGGAAACAATGAAAATACGCTTACTGCTTGCCCTAGCAGGGTTCGCAATCAGCTTTGCTGAGCCGACCTTTGCCCAACAGACAAATACGCCAGATCCCCAAATAGCGCGGCAACGCGATCTCCGTGGTGATCCCAATGCACTTGGTGAGATCAATGCGCTCGGTTTGAAGATGGATGAGGCGTTCAACCAGAACGACGCCGTCGCCTTGTCCGCGCTTTTCACCGAGGACGCGGTTTTGGTGGCACCGGACGGGATGTTTTTCGGTCGGCAGGCCATCCAGAAAAGGTATGCAGACACGTTCCAGCGGTGGCCTATTACCACCTCTAGCGGTCAGGGTTCGTGTTTGAATGCAATCGACAACGCGATTTGGTCGACCGGAAAATGGTGGACTACCCGTCAAGGCGAGACCGGTCCGAAGTTCGAGAGTGGCTTCTGGTCAGCGATTTATGTTCGTGACGGTGACGCTTGGAAGATCCGCCTGTTGACCGTTAGCGACGCCCCACGATTCATCGCTTATAGTCCGTGAGGGCTAACCCGCAAAATCACGTAAAAGGTGGAGCGACGAGCTCATTGCGGGTTAGAAAGCAGCGGAATTTTCCGGCGTAGCCGGAGAGTTCCGCTGCCACAGCCTGCATCGCTCACAAATCTCTAAGGATTTGTGAGCGATGCAGGCTAAAGGCCCAACAAACTCTGAAGCGCTCGTTTGAATTCCTCCATGCCCACTCCATGAGCGGCAGCCATTGGCACCACGACTTTGTCGGAGAATCGGTTTCGAATGGTCATCAAATTTTCTTCGGCGCCAGGGAGATCCATTTTATTGGCGGCAATCATCCAGGGCCTTTGACTAAGAGTTGGATCGTACAGGTCAAGTTCGCGCCGTAAATTTCCGAGATCCTCGATCGGGTTGCGCCCTTCGCTACCGGCTGCGTCGAGAACGAAAAGCAACAGTTTACAGCGCTCGATGTGGCGCAGAAAATCATGACCGAGTCCCACGTTGTGGTGAGCTCCGGCGATAAGACCTGGTATATCCGCGAGTGTTGCTCGGCTGTATCCATCGAACTCGACAACGCCAACGACAGGATTCAGCGTAGTGAATGGGTAAGGAGCAACCTTGGGATGTGCTGCCGAAATCCTGCCAAGCAGGGTAGACTTTCCGGCATTCGGGTAACCAACAAAACCGACGTCGGCAATCTTACGAAGTTCCAGAAGAAAAAAACCTTCTTCTCCTGGTTGACCCTCAGTGAACTGCCTTGGCGCGCGATTAGTTGAACTCTTGAAATGAGTATTCCCCTTACCGCCCAAACCTCCAAGGCACAAAGCCAGCTCTTGATTTTCCTGTGAGAGATCGGCGATCAACTGACAATCCGCCGGCGAAATAATCGTCTTCGGAGGGGGCTCATCCGGAATATCCTCAACCGAGGGAGGTCTGAGAAATTGAGCGGGAATCCGGTAGACCAGAGTGCCTACGGGCACCTTGTATAGGGCATCTGCACCTGCTTTGCCGTACATGTTCTTGCCCATGCCGTGTTCGCCCCGGGTCGCCTTCAGCAATGGCTGGTAATAAAAATCCACGAGGTTGTCGGTATGCACATCCGCCCGAAGAATGATGTCGCCCCCCTTGCCGCCGTCCCCTCCATTCGGGCCACCTCTGGGCACAAACTTTTCACGTCGAAAACTGACACACCCGTTTCCGCCATCACCGGCTTTTGCATGGACTCTGATCTG
>DASZGG010000036.1:0-3899 GCA_035939025.1 Chthoniobacterales bacterium
CTCGAGCAGCGGGCTAAAGACAATCAGCTCTAACCCGCAAAAATCACCCAAATGCCGGAGCGACGAGCTCTTTGGGGGGTTAGAAAGCCCAGCACCATATCCTGGCGGACTCCAGTCTTGTGCACTGCCAGGCTGCGAAGGGATAAGGTGCTGGCGCCCGTTTTAGAATAAACGAATTGAAACAAACTTTCGAAACTCTTCTCAGCAAAAATGCAGTGAGATTTTCCGGCGTAGCCGGAAAATTTTGCTGTGTCAGCCTGTATCGCTCACAAGTCTTTAAGGATTTGTGAGCGATGCAGGCTAACAGCTCACTCACGTTTTGGCAAAGTCTGGGCCGGAGGAGTTTCGGCTACTGGCTCATCTTCCCCGCCCTTTTCGTGATCCTGGGGTTGAACCTTTACCCGACGATTCAGGGAATCCTGACCTCTTTTACCAATCAATCCCTCATCGATCCGGGCCATTCCGCATACGTCGGATTCGACAATTATTTCAAGCTCCTGAAGGACCCGGTCTTCCAGGTATCGCTGGCGCACTCTCTGGAGTTGACCTTTTTTGCGGTGATGCTCCAGGTGCTTCTTGGACTGGTCATGGCGCATCTCCTGATCCAGCCAGTTCCTGGTATTCATTTTTTCAGAAGCGTCGCGATGATCACCTGGGTGCTACCGATCATCGCTTCGGTGGTCATGTTCCGGTTCATGACCCTGCCGGGTTATGGCTTGATCAACATCCTCTTGAAGGACGCGGGCCTGGGGCAGATGGCACGAAATTGGTTTGGCGATGAGACCTACGCGTTTCTTCTGGTGCTCATCATGCACCTGTGGCGGAACGTGCCGTTTTACGCAATTGCTTTCATGGCGGCCATGCAAGCGATTCCTGCGGACCTGTACGAAGCCGCGCGGATCGATGGAGCAGGCGATTGGCGGCAATTCTGGTTCATTACACTTCCTAATCTGAGATATATCATTCTGGTGATGGTCGTTCTGCACGTAACCTTCACTTTCAACAACTTCGATTTTGTTTTTCTTTCTACCGGAGGCGGTCCGGTGAACGCCACGGAAGTATTGCCCACTTACATCTACAAACAGGCCTGGAATGGATATGCGCTCGGGTATGCCAGCGCCGGTGGGGTGATCATGCTCGTGATCCTCGTGGTCCTGGTGCTGGTCTGTAACAAGTTCATTAAAGGCTTGTCAGAACAATGAGAAGGCCATTTCCATTCCGCCGAATCGTCACCTATTGCGGACTTTCAATTTTCTATATTTTTCTGCTGCTGCCCATCGCCTGGCTTGTTCTCTCAAGCTTCCGCAACAGTGATTCGGTTCAATCGGGACGTTTGCTCCCCGCGTGGTCGGAACTGACATTCCAAAATTACATTCAGACTTTTCAGATCAGCAACTTTGTCACTTACCTGGTGAATTCCTTCGTGATCGCATTCAGCGTTATGGTGCTGACCGTTTTCCTGGGCAGCCTCGGTGCCTACGCTTTGAGCCGGTTTGCGTTGAAGGGCAAACGGCTCTTCATGATGGCCGCTCTGTTGCCGCAATTCTTTCCTTACGTCCTGGTCTTGATCCCGTTTTATGTTCTGATGTCGAACTTGAACCTGGTTGACACCCACGTCGGCCTGATCCTGACCCACACTTCGCTGACGCTCCCGTTTGCGCTCTGGATGTTGACCGGCTACTTCAATGCCATTCCGATGGAACTTGATCAAGCAGCGCTGATCGACGGATGCTCGCGATTCGGGGTGCTGTTTCGCATCCTTTATCCCGTCGCGATTCCGGGGTTGGTGGTCGCCGGGTTCTTTGCCTTTGTGGTTTCATGGGGCGATTACCTGTTCGTTTCGATTTTGTCGCAAAGCAACGAGACCCAAACGCTGCCAATCGGTTTACAAACCTTTATGAGCAGTCTGGAGGTCCAATGGGGACTGATCACCGCAGGAACAGTCCTTGCAATCGTGCCGACGGTGATTTTCTTTTCGATCGTGCAGCGCCGATTGGTTTCCGGTCTCACCGCAGGTGCCGTTAAGAGCTAGCCTGCATCGGAACTCACCGGCTAGGCCGGAAAATTTCGCTGCTTTTTGGAGACGAGAGTTTAGAAACAGTTTGTTTCGATTCCTTTATTTTAAACGGGCCCGTATCCGAATAAAAATAGTTATGCCGAAGATTACCCTTATTGGTGCTGGAAGCCTGGTATTCACCCGAAACCTCTGCAGCGATATCTTGCTGGCACCAAGTCTGCAGGATTGCACGATCAGCCTGATGGATATCGATCCGCAACGGCTCGAACAGAGCCGCCAGATCGCCCAATCAATCGCCACCCGAAGAAAGCTACCCGCAAAAATCGAAGCGACGACTGACCGTAAGAACGCCATCCGGGATGCCGATTATGTGATCACCACGTTTCAACAGGGCGGACTGGACGCTTACAAACTGGACATCGAGATACCGCAGAAATACGGAGTGGAACAGTGTGTCGGCGATACGCTCGGCCCGGGCGGTGTATTTCGAGCGCTCCGGACGATTCCGGTCCTCATCGATCTTTGTCTTGAACTGGACGATTTTGCGCCGGACGCCTTGCTCTTGAATTACGTTAACCCGATGGCAGCAAACTGCTGGGCGATCGACGCCGCAACCGGTCGTCCCCATGTCGGACTCTGCCATAGTGTGCAAGGGACGAGCGAGATGCTCGCGAAATGGATCGATATCCCGTACAACGAAGTCACCTTTTTCTGTGCCGGGATCAACCATCAAGCATTCTTCCTCGAGTTCTGGCGCAGAAAAGAAGATCTCTACCCATCGATCTGGAAGGCCATCGAGAAGGCGGAGAATTATGCCCAAGAGCCGGTCCGCATCGAACTCATGAAACACTTCGGATTCTTTGTCACCGAGTCCAGTGGTCATGCGAGCGAGTACGTTCCCTACTTCCGGAAGAGCGCGAAGATGGTGCATGACGAATTGGTTCCGAATTTCACTGATAAGGTAAATTACTGGCTCGATTTTGGGCGAACCGGCGGTTACTTGCGGCATTGCCTGAATCGGATTGAAAAGTTCGAGCGCGAATTCGAGGAAATTCTCGCGGAAGAACCGGCAACAACTCGAAGTCATGAATACGGTTCTTACATTATCGAGGCGGTTGAAACGCACACAGCCATCTGCATTAACGGAAACGTCCCAAATACAGGTCTGATTGATAATCTACCCCAAGGCTGCTGCGTCGAGGTTCCATGCCTGGTGGACGGGAACGGCATCCAACCAACGAAGGTCGGCTCCCTCCCTACACAACTGGCTGCGCTGAACCGGACGAACATCAACGTCCAGGAGTTGATCGTCGAGGCTGCGTTGAGCGGCGGCACCGAGGCTGTCTATCACGCTGTCATGCTGGATCCGCTGACGGCTGCGGTTTGCACCCTGCCCCAGATCCGGAGCATGGTGGACGAAATGTTGGAAGCGCAAAAAAGGTGGCTGCCACAATTCTAAAGCAGGAGTCAGGAGTTCAGGTTGCGGGAGTTCAGGAGGCAAATAGCTATGGCCGGGAACAAATGGTGGTGTCGACTCGATAGCTAACTCGAATTCTCCGTCGCACGCAATCGGATGAGTCACCAAACACGCGCCGGTAAGCCGCTGTCCCATTCTGCAACTCCTGAACTCCTGCAACTTCTGACTTCGTTAGGGCACGATTTCCGTACCGATGCCGCGCGCGGTAAAGACTTCGAGGAGCAGGGCGTGCGGAATGCGGCCGTCGATCAGGTGTACTTTCCCAACGCCTTCATTGAGCGCATCGACCGCTGATAAAACTTTGGGAATCATTCCTCCCTCGATAATTTCGTCATCGATCAGTTCGGTCACGTTTTCTCGATTGATGGTAGGAATCAAGGAGTTCACGTCTTTCACATCTCGCAT
>DASZGG010000037.1:0-4901 GCA_035939025.1 Chthoniobacterales bacterium
TCGTAAAAGGCCTTTGCCGTGGGAACATCTGTTGTGTTCAGCTCAACGTGTACGAACGGGTTTGCCATAAGTATTTCCTTTTCTGGTCTTGCGATTGCGGTTTTTAAATTGATGAACTTCTTTCTTGTATGGTGGTCTGACGAAGCGTTTGTTGGTGTGCAGAGGCAGATCTGCTCAGGGTAAATGAAAATCGCGACCGCCGGGGACGACGCTACACCGGCTTACCTCTGCGTCAAGCTCAGGCCCTGTTCCCGCCGGTGGCACTTCGGAGGTAGGAATGCACTGTAATAATGCTCGGCAATAATCGATCGACTGACGGATCTGTTGGCAGTTAGATCGCGGTGTGCAACTCTCGAAATGCTCTGCGACGGTCGTTCTGAATCTTGCAGCAACTGATAAATTCCAGCATCTTGTCCAGTTGTACGGTCCAGAGCTATGAAGTCGCTCGTGATACTTTCGGTTAGTGTGTTGATCGCCGTAACGATGGCCGAAGCTCAAGACTCGGAACCCAAATCCTCACCCACTCCCAGTCCGGCCTCCAGCGAAATGGAGGAACCTGCCCTACCAACACCCGAAGCTACTCCGGGCGACACTGGACCAATTCTGTTGCCCGAATCGAGCGAACTCCCGGCAAATCCAGCAGCCGAGCAGCCAACCAGAGCGTCAATAAATCGTGCGTCGACCAAGCCCTCAGCGAAAGAGACGGTTCGCTTTGACGAGATTCAATCCATAGCAATGAGCAATCCGCGCGCCGCTTATTTGCTCAAACGGGCCAGAAATTCTTCAAGCGCTGCCGCTCGGCGTGCCTATCTTCGTGCCTACTACTCAACCGTGGCCGCCCGGATGCGAAAGCTCGATCCGGAATTAAAATCGTCAATTGATGCCTACGAGGAAGAAAAGGTTCAACAGGTAGCCGGGTCCGCGAGTCCGAGCGATCGCTCATATCATGGATCACGTTCACATCGCACGGTGACCCGGGAACTTCATCACCGGTCTCGAAGAGTCACCGCTCACCATCGCTACCAAAGAATGATGATCATTTACGACCCATACTACGACCCATACTATGGGCCATACGGGCCATATATGCCACCATACGGCCCGCCACCGGTCTTCGGCCCATGGTGAGTTTCGGAGCGGGCTCTATTTTCGCTACTGGTCTCCACCGGCTACTGCTTCCGAATCCTGTGAATCAGTCTCCCGGCATCCGTCCGGAGCAACAGATTGTTGTCTGTCACCTCAGGACAGTTCAACCCAAATTCCGAAATTTGGAGTCGTCCTCAAATTCGGTTTTTAGGTTCAAATGAAACGATGCGGATCGGGCTCAGACGAATTGGCTAGTACTTCAAGGAACTGGACGGTACTCTGGGCGGCTGGGTCGTGCGCTAAGGAGCTGCGGGATCCTGTTTCGGTTGAGATAAGAGAGATCACATGAAGAAAGATGAATTTAAAGAGCTCTATCGGAATCATTTGGCGGTACCGCTGGCCGGTTTCGGAATGGCTGCGGTAATGCTCTGCCTGTTCCTGCTCCTGATGACCTGGCTTTCGGAGCGGCTTCATCACCTCCAATTCGCTCTCGACAGATTCAGCCATTGATTCCAACAGCGGAATCCTGCTCCTATGGATGAATTTCGCGACGGCGTAAGCAACGGCCAAATTCGTTAGCACCCTGGAGAAATCGCTTTTACGCGCCAGTCGGCCCTCTTCAATCTATATAAGACGTGGCGCCGAAGCGTGTTTCCCTCTGGTACCAGTGGGTGTTCGAAATCCTCGGCTGGAGAGTACCGCATGCCGAGCTTTTCCATCACGCGACGAGACTTCGAGTTGGTAGCTGCCGTGAAAGAGACAATTTCTTGCAGACCCACCCTCTCGAACCCGTCTCGGATAGCTTCGTGCGCGGCCTCGGGCGCATATCCTTTTCCCCATTCCTCGGCGCAGAGTCGCCATGCTATCTCAACACACGGGGTGAATGGCAGTTTGTATCCTGGAACGGCCAGTCCTACAAACCCTATGAACTTTTCTGAGGCCGCGATCTCTACCGCCCAAAGCCCAAATCCATGCGCGTTAAAGTTTGCCGCGATTCCATCGATTTTATGGCGCGTTTCCTCTGGCGTCATTTTTCGCAGCATGAATTCCATGACGCGCGGCTCGGCATTCATCTTAGCGAAAGGCGGGAAGTCGGATGGTTTCCACCTCCGCAACAGGAGGCGCCGCGTTCGAAGGTAGGTCGGGCAGACGGTACGCATGGACTGCAAAGAAAATCTTAGACTAATGCAGGTGACCTAAACCTAAATTCCGAATTTGAAACCGCAGATTCCGCGGTTACCTCTTATCTTCGGTTTTTGACCTAAATCAATCCTGCATCCGACAGCTCATTTTTGATGTACGCGTAATAGATCGGAGCTGCAATGAGGCCGGCAATGCCGAATGCCACTTCCATGAAGACCATGGCGATTAAGAGCTCCCACGCGCGGGCATGGATTCGTGTGCCGACGATCCTGGCGTTCAGGAAATATTCCAGCTTGTGGACGACCACCAAAAAAACCAGCGCCGCGATCGCTACGTAGAGCGAGATGGACAGGCCTACGACGAAGATCATTGTGTTGGAAATCAGGTTACCGACGACAGGAAGGAGGCCCGCGAGGAAAGTAATGGCAATGAGGGTTTTGGTAAGGGGCATATGCACGCCAAAAGCGGGCAGAACTGCAGCCAGGAAGATCCCGGTGAAGACCGTGTTAAGAGCGGAGATTTTAACCTGAGAAAAAATAATCTGCCGGAACGCATTTGCGAACCGGGAAATGCGCGCGGTGAGGGCGGCAGCGAGCGGCCGCATCCGGCTGATCGCCGGTCCTTCATGCAGAGAGACCAACGCTCCGATGACCATACCCACCAGACCGCGGACAAAAAAATGCATGACTTCCTTTCCGACGTGCTGGACCTCTTTGGAATGCTCATCAAGCCAATCCGTAGCAAACGATTTCAGGTCATCGACGTTGCCGGGGAAATTATCAACGATCCAGGGCGGCAACTTGGTGCGCGCATCGGTAAGGATATGCTGCACCTTGTCCAGGAGCGCCTGTAGATTTCCAGTATCACTCTTGAAGAAGGCCAGCGTTCCGAGGGTCAAAAAGATGAGAATGATAATTGTGAGAACCGATAAAGCAGCCAATGCCACAAACCGGGAGCCTTTATTCGTCAACCGCTTCTCAAGCCGCGGAGCAAGCAGATGAACCAGTTCGTAGACCAGAAGGCCGGCCAGCAAAGCGGAGAGCATGTGAAGGTGAAGCACCAGAAACATGGCGATTCCAACCAAAATCCAGGAGGCAACCGTAGGTCGAGGAGAGGTGCTGAAAGATAATCGGTTAAGGGTGTTGCCGCCTGCTTTCATGATTGAATACTCATTGTATACCCGAATCGTTACGTCTATTAAAACAGGTAAGGAAAATGGCCAGACGAATTGCCGGAAAAATCGCCGTGGTGACTGCCGCCGGTAACGGTATCGGCCGGGCGACAGCCAAGATGTTCGCGTGCGAGGGTGCGAAAGTCATTGCGACCGATATTGACGATTTGGCCCTGTCTGAGCTTGCCGATGTAACCCCCCGCAGGCTCGATGTCACCGATTCTGCAGCGATTCAGCGGTTCACTGCCGAAATCGGATCGATCGATGTGCTCTTCAATTGCGCCGGATTTGTCCATGCTGGAACAATTCTCGAGTGTACAGAGCGAGACTGGGATTTCTCTTTCAACCTGAACGTTCGGTCCATGTACCGGCTTATCCAGGCGTTCCTGCCCGGCATGCTGGCTCGGGGAGGCGGGTCGATCATCAATATGTCTTCAGCGGCCTCGAGTGTGAAAGGGGTGCCAAACCGGTTCGTTTACGGCGTAACGAAAGCGGCTGTCATAGGGTTGACGAAATCTGTGGCCGCGGACTTCGTCGGCCAGGGGATCCGCTGCAACGCGATCTGTCCCGGAACGGTGCAAACTCCGTCGCTCGATGAGCGGATCCGGGTTCAGGCTTCTAGTACTGGGCGCTCTGAACAGGAGGTGCGCGCTGGGTTCGTTGGCCGCCAACCCATGGGACGTTTGGGTAAAGCAGATGAAATCGCCTATCTCGCGACCTACCTGGCTTCGGACGAGTCAGGCTACACGACGGGGCAGGTTCACATTGTCGACGGCGGCTGGTCAACGTAGGTGAAAGCTCCAGCTTTTGCGCGATGGTCCGTCGGGTGGGGAATCGTGTCGGCGGGTCGGCGTATTGGGGTATCGGCGTCTGGGGAAGTTGGAGAATATGGCGACCAACGAGTTTGACTCGATCAAAATTCTCGCACTCGTTTCCGACACGCACGGGCTCTTACGCGATTCGGTGACGGATGCCTTGCAGGACGTGGATCTGATCATTCATGCCGGCGACATTGGCAACCGCAGTTTGCTTGAGCGTCTGGAAGCGATCGCGCCCGTAATCGCTGTGCGCGGCAACGTCGATAATGAGCTTCTCTATCTGCCTTTGGTGGAGGTGGTATCTGTCAACGGTCACCTTATTTACGTGTTGCATGACCTGAGCCTGCTTGACATCGATCCCGTCACCGCCGGCTTCGCGATGGTCGTTTCAGGGCACTCCCACCAACCCCGCATTAATCGACAGCGTGGTGTTCTCTACGTTAACCCCGGCAGCATCGGTCCTCGCCGATTTCGCCTTCCGATCTCCCTGGCCAAACTCACCTTTGATCGACAAGAAATTATGGTCCGGCTGGTCGATTTTCATGAATAGGCTGAGTTCCATCGTAGAAGCATGCTCAAAGCATCCCGCTTTGCCCTCGGTGAGCGCCAAACGAACGGGGCGGCAGCGAAAACGGCGTCGAGACGTACAACGCTGGATCGGGCAGGAGCGCGGTCCCTACTGC
>DASZGG010000038.1:0-16829 GCA_035939025.1 Chthoniobacterales bacterium
TTTGTAATCGCCCAGGAACTCCCGGGATAAGCGGGTATCTGCACACGAGTGTTTGATGTCACCCAGGCGCTCCGGCTCGTTGATCGACTTGATTTGTGATCCGAAGATTTCGTTCAGCACACTCGCGAGCTCATTCAGAGAAATCCGAGTTCCGGTAGCGACATTCAGAATCATGCCGGGCGGAAGCGGGATTTTAGCGGCACGAAGGTTTGCTTCGACGATATTGTCAATAAAGGTGAAATCCCGTGTTTGAGTTCCATCCCCGTAAATTACCGGACAATGGCCGTCTACCAGCTTCCGGATAAATAGTGGGATCACGGCGGCATATCCACCGTCGAGATTTTGGCGCGGACCGAATACGTTGAAATAGCGAAGCGAAATAGTCTCGATCGCCCTAAATCTCGCAAACTGTACTGCGTACAGTTCACCCATCCATTTCGAAAACCCATATGGCGACAGGGGAGAAGGGACCGCGCTTTCCATTTGCAGCTCTGCACCATTATCGCCGTAGACAGAAGAAGATGAGGCGTTAATGACCCTTCGGACGCCGGCGCGAATCGCGGCTGCGAAAACATTTAGAGTTCCGGTAACGTTGACGTCATGGATGTAGACCGGATCCTCAAAACTTTTGGGTACCGACGAAATTCCTCCGTGATGCAGCACGATAGAAACGTCCCGGAAAGCCTCTGTGAGTCCGTCGAGATCCCGAAGATCAACCTTTCGATAATCGACCTGACCATTAATCGAAGCCAGGTTGTTCATGCTGCCGGTGGTCAGATTATCTATGATCCGGACAACGTAACCGTCCCGGACGAATCCCTCTGCCAAATGTGAACCGATAAATCCGGCTCCGCCCGTGATCGCAGCAACCTCTTGCATGGTTCAAGCAATTGAGTTGGATTGAACGAGAGCGAATTTCACAGCTCGGCGTACCCGCGACCGCGCCGGGAGAAATTGAAAGAACGAGATTCCGAAGGCCGGTAGGCCGGTCGGTAATGGAGTATAGGGGAGGCGTTCGGAGAACGGCATCCGCTTATTTTGGCCGGCGTTTTTTGTTTCGCAAGCGATCTCCTTCGTAAGCGAAGGCTCTAGCCTTTGCCTCTCCGGCGCGCGCGTGTCCTGTCCCCGAAATAGCAGGGACAGGACACTAGGTAGGCAAAGGCTGGAGCCTTCGCTTAAGAAGAAGAATACTTGCGAAAACAAAAAACGCCGGCCAAACTAAGGCCTTGGTTTACCTCATTCGTCACGGTGAAACAGAATGGGCGCGAGACGGCCGACACACTGGTCGGACTGACATTCCGTTAACGGAGACCGGTCGAACACAAGCTGAATTTTTACTGCCGATCTTTGATGAGGTCTCCTTTTCACGCATCCTTAGTAGCCCGCTCCAACGGGCTCTGGAGACGGCTCGCCTGGCGGGGCAAGGGAATCGTGTCGAACTGGTTCCGGATTTGATGGAATGGGATTACGGGGACTACGAAGGGATAACGACGGAGCAGATCCGGGAAAAAATCCCTGATTGGAGCATCTGGACTCACCCGTGTCCGAACGGCGAGACGATCAACGACGTGGCTGCCAGAGCGGACAGAGTCATCTCTCAGATTCGGGGCCAGGAAAACAACGTTGCACTTTTCTCCCACGGTCATCTCTTACGCGTTTTGGCGGCGCGCTGGCTCGGATTTGAACCCGCATATGGCAAGCATTTCCAGCTCGGCACTAGTACGCTTTCAATTCTCACCTATGACCGAGCGACGCCAGTGATCAAGACCTGGAACGGTCCATTGATTACCGCGGCGTGTGCCGTTCCATGGAGACAAGGGAGCACGCCCTAGCCTGCATCGGTCTCAAATCTTTGGAGATTTTTTTGTGACCGGTGCAGGCTGTGGGCAGCGGAACTTTCCGGCCACGTAAAGCTCCAGCTCTTGCCGTTCTTGATAAAGAGGCAAGAGCTGGAGCTTTCGCTTACGTTTTGCGGGCTAAAAATCCTCCGTGGCTCCGTGCCCTCCGTGCGAGCTTCTCTCCCTTTTGCCGCGCGATGCGTCGTTGCACGTCGATTGAGCCCGCTACCCAATGAGAAAAGCCGTAGCTCCGACAAGACGAAGAAAAGCTCGCACGGAGGTCACGGTGTTCACGGAGTAGTTTTGGTGAAGCACGGCTTAAAACCGGCATCAAGCGATTGATCAATCGCTTTTAAGTTTCGCTGTGGAGATTGCTGTGTTTTCCGAAACTTTCCGCAATACTCGGGCTTGACTGGGCTGTTCCGATGAGATCCGTCTCCGCAATTGAATTGGCCCGCTGCGTGAGCTTGACGCCGACAAGCTTGCTGATGCCGTGCTCCTCCATTGTGACCCCATACAGGACGTCCGCTTTGGCTATCGTCCGCTTGTTATGGGTGATCACAACAAACTGGCTTTGGTGGACGAAGCGATCCAGAATCTTGATGAATCGATTGATGTTCGACTCGTCGAGCGGAGCGTCCATTTCGTCCAAGACACAGAACGGACTCGGTTTGACCATGTAAATCGCGAACAGGAGCGAGACGGCGGTCATAGTCCGTTCGCCGCCGGATAGGAGCGAGATTGACTGAAGTTGTTTACCCGGCGGTCTGGCGATAATTTCGATCCCGCTTTCGAGTGGATCCGCGTCATCGACTAGAAGAAGGTTCGCCTTTCCGCCGCCAAACAGTTCGGTGAACATTTCCTGAAAGTTACTTCGTACCTGTTCGAAGGTATCTGCAAACAGTTCTTTGGTCGTGGCGTTAATCTTGTTGATCACATCGAGCAACTCGTCCTTAGACTTCACCAGGTCATTGTGCTGGTCTTCGAGGAAGCGTTGACGCTCCTCCAGTTCATCGTATTCCTCGATCGCTTCCAGATTTACCGGCCCCATCGCGTCAAGTCGTTCCGTCAATTCCGCGATAGCTGTTTGTACAAAATCCCAGTCGATCTCTTGAATCGGCGAAGGGCTTGATGCGGGCTGAGGGATGTCGATCTCGGCAGGCGGCTTGTCAATCCGCTTACGCTGCTCGCGCACGGAAACATGAAACGCGTACCAGTCCGGTTGAAAATTCATCACATCAACCTGGTAACGATGGGCAGTATGTTCTCGAATATGTTCAAGCCTGAGATTGAGTTGTGTGGCCCTGACCTCGTGTTGACCTCGCATCTCCTGGCACTCGGAGAGTTGCTTGCGCAGGTGCCGAAGGTTTAATTCTACTGCTTCAAGGGCAGCGACGCACTGCGCACGTCCCTGGAGAAGCCGGGCCACGTTCGCTTCCGCCTCTAACCGTTCCGTTTGCAGTTGTTCTATCCTGGCGAGTAGAGCAACGTTCTCAGCGGCAAGTTGTTCGATGCGAGCGGTGTAATTTCCGATGTCGCGCCGGTGACTGGCGATCAGATCCTCCAGTTCAGCCAATCGAACGATCATCGGCTGCCGTTGTCGCTCGAGGTTGTCTTTCAGTTGGCGCGCTGTCGCCACGCGAACTTTAAGCTCGTTCAGAACCTCAACTAGAGTCTCCTCGTCGCCGCGCAGGGAATCCACCTCCATTAGCGCGGCGGCGAGACGCTCCTGCAATTCGCCCAACTGCAGGCTGTTATCAGAGAGTTCTTGCTCCAACGACTCCGCCTTGCCCGTCGCTGCGTTCAACCTCTGGAGAACGTTGTCACGTTCCCAATCCAGACTTTTTACTTTCCCTTCCGCTTCGCGTAACTCGCGATCCAACAAAGAAAGCTGGCCTTGCAAGGTCGAGGCATCGACCTGTACGCTTTGTAGCGCATCCCGATTCTCGCGCACGGTTCGCTGGTTCGTTTCCAGCTGAATGAGATACCTCGCTTTTTCCTTCTCCAGGTTCTGGACAATCGAGCGAATGCCAAGCGATTCTCTTTCTAGTTTTTGGATCTGAATTTTCCGCTTGAGGACGGAATTGCCGTTGTCGTCGATGAAACCGGCGAAAACGACGCCATCTCGAGAAATGTATTCACCCACCAGTGTGGCGACTGCGAGGTCAGGAACGTTCCGCTTGATTTCGAACGCTGCCGTCAAGTTTGCAGCGATTACGACATTATCCAGCAAACAGTTGACGAGGGGTGATACGTCGAGGCTGGAATTGATTCGGTCAAGGGCCCAGGCGAGCGCGCCATCCGGAAGAGCCTGCAGTTGCACCGCGCTTTGCTTCGGCAAAAACGGAGTAGCAATTAGAGCCGCCCGGCCAATTTTCCTTTCGGCAAGAACACAAGCAATTGATTCTGCGATGGCAGGGTCACTGATGAAGATTGTCTGCAGGTGCTGTCCAAGAGCTGCCTCGATCGCCGGGATGAACTCGCTGTTCACCTCGATGAAATTAGCGAGCGCCCCGACGATTGCCGCGCGGTAGAGTTGCGGATTATCTAGCCCCTTCAGGACAGCTTGAGTGCCCGCGCCCAGTCCGGCACCTTCCTCGTTTAATTGCTTCAGCACCTCGAGTTTTGACTCGCGTTCGGTCAGAGTTCGCTGATTCGCGCTGAGTTCAGCGTCGACATGCTGCAGTTCTCTTTGCGTATTTGCCAACTGGTGCTCGCAATCGTTAAGTGCGTCGCGGCAACTTTGTACCCTTGTTTGTGCTAGCTCGAGTTCACTACGCGTATCCGCGACCGTGGCTCCAACTTGACTTTGAGTGGATTCGGTCTGGGTAAGTTCTCTCTGGAGAAGTTCTAATCTCGTCTCGCCCGCTTCCCGCTGATTTATTGTGCTCGAGAGCGCGCCGCGGAGTGCTGCCATCCGGCTTTCCCGCTGCTGAATCTGGCGCTGAAAATCCTGAACGGATCGCTCGACATCCTGCCGCTGCGATCGGCACTGATTCGCCTGTTTTTGCTGTTCCTCGAGCTGTTGTTCATCAGCCCGAAGTGTCTCCACTATTTCCCTCAACTGACGATCGGTCTCTTCCAGTTGGGATTGTTGGACCAACATCTTCTCTGCAGCTGCCGCGATCTCTCCTTGGTACCGTGCCGATAATGCGGTCGATTCCCCGATACGCTCTTCGTTGAACTCGATTCGGTTGGAAGCAGCGTCCACCTGATTTCTTAGTTCTTGCACGTGTTGGCGCGCGCCGGAAATTTGTTCTTCCAGGGTTTCGAGCTGCTCGCGTTGTTCGGCGACGCCAAATTCCTGCGATTCAACCTGTTCCTCGAGAGATCGTTGGAGGTCGCGGAGCCGATCAATTTCCTTTTCCGCCGCCGTCACCGCGAGATGTATTTCGTCGTGAGATTTTCGACTGAAGTGGGTGTCTAAAGTCCGTAAGTCGTCGAAGAGTGCCTTGTAACGACGAGCCTTTCCGGCCTGACGCTGGAGTGAGCCGATCTGACGTTTCACTTCTTTCATGATGTCGGATAGGCGAACCAGATTCGCGTCAGTGTACTCCAGTTTCCGGAGAGCCTCTTTCTTCTGCGCCTTGTATTTGGTGATTCCTGCGGCTTCTTCAAAAATAGCCCTGCGGTCTTCTGGTCTGGAACTCAGGATGAGATCGAGCTTGCCCTGTTCCATGATCGAGTAGGCGGTACGCCCTATCCCGGTGTCCATAAATAACATCTGAATATCCCTGAGCCGGCACGCAGTCTTGTTGAGCAGGTACTCAGAACCTCCGTCCCGGAACACCCGGCGGGTAATCCTGACCTCGTTGTATTCCGTGCCGAGATCTTTCTCGCAATCGGTAAACGTGAGCGAAACTTCAGCCATTCCCACCGGCTGTTTGCTATCCGTGCCGCTAAAGATAACATCGGCCATTTCTCCTCCCCGTAGAGCCTTGGCCGATTGTTCGCCCAACACCCAACGGACGGCGTCTAGAAGGTTTGATTTTCCGCAACCGTTCGGTCCGACAATCGCAGTTACGCCGGGATGAAAGTTCAGCACGGTCTTATGGGCGAATGATTTGAAGCCAATCAACTCGAGCGATTGCAGGTACATGTCGCTTCAAGGGTAGTTGCGAAGAGGCAACGTTACAAGGCAAAAGTACAATAGGTTGAGCTATACGCGCTACGAACCTCAACATGTTGGGGTGGATGAGATTCGTTTTGAGTTTTGCGTTTTGAGTTTTGGGTGTTCCTCGGTGCGGATGCCCGGGAATGTTGGCCACTCAAAACTCAAAACCCGAAACTCAAAACCCAAATCGAATACCGGTCGCGCCGCTTCGGCGCCCGTGTTTTCTTAGTTGGCAACCTATGAATCCACTTGACGAACTCTTCGAATTCTTGCGATTTCCTTCCGTTTCTGCCGACAGTCGATTCAAGAGCGACGTCGATGCCTGTGCAGATTGGCTCACCGCCAGGTTCCAGAAGATGGGGCTTCAGGCGCAGAAATTAACGACGCCAGGGCACCCGGTTGTGGTTGCGTGCAATGAACGGCAACCGGGTCGGAAGACGTTGCTAATTTATGGCCACTATGACGTTCAGCCGGCGGATCCATTGGAGCTTTGGGACTCACCTCCGTTCGAGCCGGTCATCAAAGGAGACAAGATTTTCGCCCGCGGATCGACCGACAATAAAGGGCAAATTTTCGCGCACATGCTCGGTATCGAATCCGTCCTGAAAGAGCGTGGCGACCTCCCAGTGAATCTCGTAGTTTTAGTCGAAGGCGAGGAGGAGATCGGCAGTCCGCATCTGGATAACTTTCTTAGAGAGCACAAATCGGCTCTGCAGGCCGATGTGGTCGCGATATCTGACACCGGGATGGCCGCTCCAGGCGTCCCGACGTTTACTTATGGACTTCGCGGGATCTTATGCCTGGAGGTTCGGTTGCGCGGTCCAGCGGCAGATCTTCACTCCGGGATCTTTGGTGGGTCGGTGGCAAATCCCGCCACGGTGTTAAGCCGAATGGTCGCAAAACTTCACGACGACCGCGGTCGGGTGGCCATTCCAGGGTTTTATGACCAGGTCTTGCCGCTCGAAGACTGGGAGCGGGATCTTTGGACCAAACTCCCGTTCACAGAGCAAAGTTGGCTGGCTACAACCGGTTCGCGACGACTTTGTGGCGAGGAGGGCTACACATTTCTGGAGCGAGTCTGGGCCCGGCCAACTGCGGAGGTGAACGGCTTTGGAAGCGGTTACCAAGGGGAGGGACCGAAGACCATCATACCTAGTAAGGCGATGACCAAGCTTTCTTTTCGCTTAGTGCCAAATCAGGATCCAAGGGAATTGCGGCCGGTTGTCACTGAATTTTTGAAAGAACAGTGTCCTGATTCGGTGGAAATAGAGATCCTTCAACAGCATGAAGGCAGGCCATATCTGGTGAGACCGGATTCGGCATTTGGCAAAGCTGCTCAGAAGGCGCTTAGTAGAACATTCACCCAACCTATAGCCTTTATCCGCGAGGGAGGGAGCGTACCGATTACCCAATCATTCAAAGATGTCTTGGGTATCGATACACTGTTTCTGGGCTTAGCATTACCGGACTGCAAGGTTCATTCCCCGAACGAGAACTTTGCAATTGAAAACTTTCATGCGGGAATTCGTCTAAACAGGCATCTAATGGATCAAATTGCAGAGGCATGATGAACAGGTCTCTCGTCATCGGTTTGCTTTTCTTTCTAACCGTCCTGGCGGCTCCGGGCGATGACGACACCTGGAACAACATTTATCATTCGCTCAGCCGATTTGGCGACAACGTGAGGAACACTTTTACGGAAGACGCTAGCGATCGGCCAAGCCCGACGCCTAGGGGCCACCGGAAAGCAAAATCCAAGCACTCATCCTTAAATAAAACGAAGGCTAAGCCATCCGCTTCACCAAGCGGGTCGCCGATTGAAAAAGCCGACGGATCCGACAATGCCTCAGCGGCAGGATCTGAGAAACCCACTTCTAGCCCAAGCTCAACGCCTGTACCCGCGGAAGAAGGCGGGTCCGCTTCTAAGAACAAGCCCGAAAACGCTGCCCCAATGGCTACTATAAAGCCGGAAGCACTCCGTGAATTCGCGGCAGAGCCTCCGCAGGTTCAACGACTGATTGGCAACGCGCTCGCGCTTACCGAGCAGAATCTTGGCTACAAGTATGGGTCTGCGGATCCCGCAGCCGGCGGAATGGATTGCTCAGGGTTCATTTATTATGTATTGAGCAACGCCGGCTACAAAGACGTGCCGAGAGATTCCAGCGGCCAATACGCCTGGGTACGCAAAGACGGCGATTTTCACGCGGTCCTAAGCCGAAGTGCAGAATCATTCGAACTCGACGAGCTCAAGCCGGGTGACCTCATGTTCTGGTCTGGCACGTACAAGGTCGATCGGGATATTCCGATTACCCACGTGATGATCTACCTTGGGAAAGAGAAGTCGACGGGTAAACCCGTGATGGTTGGAGCGACCGATGGACGTACTTATGACGGAGTTCGTCGATTTGGGGTGAGCGTTTTTGATTTCAAGATGCCAAACAGCAAACCTAACAAAGAGGATCCTGAGTTGACGGCCAAATTTGAGGGTTACGCCACTATCCCTGGGTTGCGCGAATCTGGAGTGGCGCCGAAGAACCGTGATGACTTGGAACAGGGAATCAAGGGTGAAAAGGCGAAGCAGAGCGCGAAGGAGAAAACGAAGCCGGTAACTGATGAGGGTGACGGGGATTAGAGCGACACCGGGAGAGCGCTTTTAGCCCAAATTCCGAGATTTGGAATTGTCCTCGTGGTCGTTGCTCGTCGTCGGTGCATTGGGATTCCGTGACCGCAAAGAGACCGATGGAACTAATTTGCTCTGTTAGTCTGATTGCGAATGGGATTCTCGAGGACGACGACGATTCCTCAGATTCGGAATTTAGGTTTGGCTGGGAGGTTCAAAACGTAAGCGAAGGCTCCAGCCTTTGCCTGCGTGGTGGCCCGTTGGCAGACAAAGGCTGGAGCCTTCGTTTACGCTTGGGTAGCGATTTTCTGTTTACTCGGCGAGGCGTCGGTATAGCGTCCCCACATGCTGGACATTCGTCTGATACGCGAAAAACCGGAGTTTGTTCGCGAGCGGCTCGCGACGCGCGGGATGGAACTGGCCGAACAGGTTGATAAGATTCTTGAGATCGACTCGGAGCGGCGACGATTGGAGACCGAGTTGCAGCAGTTGAACGCCGATCGGAACAAACTAAGCAAACAGATAGGAATGCTTCGATCGAAAAAGGAACCTAGCGCTGAGGCAGAAGCACAGGTCCGGGCGATAGGTGAAGAAATTGCCAGATTGAGCCAGGCGGTCGCAGCGGCCGATGAATCCCAAAGGAAGTTGTTACTTTGCATTCCGAATCTACCGCATGCCAACGCTACAATAGGGGCGGATGCGAGTGCGAATCCCGTGGTCCGCATCTGGGGTGAAAAGCCGGTTTTTAGCTATCAGCCGCTCGATCACGTTGACTTAGGAGCAAGGCTTGGCCTCTTTGATCTGGAGCGGGCCGCCAAAATCAGCGGCAGCGGCTTTGTTTGCTTTACCAATCTAGGAGCACGACTGCAGCGAGGCTTAATCCAGTTTCTCCTGGACCTTCACACGATCGAACATGGTTACGTCGAAATCTGCCCGCCGCATCTTGTGCGACGTGAATGCATGGTCGGTACCGGACAGTTGCCGAAATTCGAGGAAGACGCTTACGGATTGGAGGAAGGTCAAACGTTTTTGATTCCGACTGCTGAGGTCCCGCTGACAAATCTTCATCGCGAGGAGACCCTATCTTACGGGGAGTTGCCAAAATATTTTGTGGCTCACACGCCCTGTTTCCGGCGCGAGGCCGGATCTGCGGGTCGAGACACGCGTGGCATCATTCGCATTCACCAGTTTGATAAAGTCGAATTGGTCAAAATTGCTATTCCGGAGACTTCCTATGATGAACTGGAGAAGCTGACGGCGGACGCTGAGAAGGTATTGCAGAAGCTTGGCCTGCACTATCGAGTCATCGAACTTTGTACCGGGGATCTTGGGTTCAGTATGGCGAAAACTTACGATCTTGAAGTCTGGGCTCCCGGCCAGGGCCGGTATTTGGAAGTCTCGAGTTGCTCGAACGCCGAAGATTTTCAGGCACGCCGGATGAATCTTAAATTTAAGGATGCTGATGGAAAGAATCGTTTTTGTCATACCCTGAATGGCTCAGGCACTGCGCTGGCTCGGCTCTACGTTGCGCTTGTGGAAACCTACCAGCAGCCCGACGGCTCCGTTTTGATCCCTCAGCCGCTCAGAGACTATGTGCGGGTAAAAGAGATTCTGCCTCCCTAGCCCGCAAAAAGAATTTTTCGGCGCAGCCGGCGAATGGGACGGCCCGCATCGCTCATAAACGTAAGCGAAGGCTCCAACCTTTGCCAGACACGGCGTACCACGGAGGGCAAAGTCTGGAGCCTCCGCTTACGTTTGTGAGCGATGCGGGCTAGCCTCAATACCTTTCACTGGCTTTGCTTTTGGAGTTGTGCGCCTTCCTCGTCCTCATTCTCCAGCCACTCGCAGAATTCTTTAAGGATCGCCTTGCTGATCTCGATCAGGCGAAGCTGGATTCTATCCAGGTACTCGTGAAGCCCGAGTTGGAAGATTTCGTCGATCGTGACGTAGCAAAGATCCGCCAAAAGCTTGCCGGAAAGTCGCTCCGGCTCAACGTTGTACTGAAAATCTCCGCGATCGACTCCCGTGATCTTGTGGAGCGAATGATCAACGGAATCAACGCAGAAGAGGATCGATCGAGGGAACGTTTGGTTCTTGACCAGGAATTCAGCAACCTTCCAGGGCATCACCTGTCCTCGATAATGTTTTCGATAGGGTTCCAATGCGCTGCATGATCTCAGCACTGCCATCCACTGGACCGTGTCGACATTGCCGCCGACTTGTTCCCCGCTCGGCAGAAGGATGTGATACTTGATGTCCAGGATACGAGAGGTTCGGTCGGCGCGCTCGAGGAATTTGCCTATCTGAATAAATTCCCAACCTTCTTCGTGCGCCATAGTCGCCTCGCAGATACCCTGGAACAATTGGGATCCCTCGAGAGTCCATTTGAAAAATTCGTACGTACTGCTGTGAAACAGACGTTTCGCATCGCCTGTCAGGAAAAACAGATACATTCGATTGATCTGCTCCCACATCTCGACCGAGATCTGTTCGCGCACAGTCCGAGCATTTTCGCGTGCGAGAGCCAAGCATGAGTAAACCGAGTTCGGGTTTTTCCGCTGGAACGTAACGAAATCGACGACTGCATCGCCGGTAATCTCGGGGTAATGTTTTTTGAAGAGCTCGGTGTCTTCCAGTGTGTAGATGATTGATTCCCAATGCTGTTGGGTTCGGGTGTTGAGTAGCTGCGCATCGAGCATGAGCTGGAGATTGACGTCCATCATCCGAGCGTTGTTCTCGGCGCGCTCCGTGTATCTGCTCAACCAGTAAAGAGCATCGGCAACTCGGCTTAACATATTTTAAGTGACGCGTTTTGAGTTTTGGGTTTTGCGTTTTTGAGTGCGGTCTTACCTCCTCGATCACTCAAAACCCAAAACTCAAAACCCAAAACTCAAAACTATTTGTCATCCAGCACCCAGGTGTCCTTGCTCCCTCCACCCTGAGAGGAATTGACGACCAGAGAGCCTTTGCGGAGAGCGACTCGGGTTAATCCGCCCGGAATGATCGTGACTTTTTCTCCGTACAGGATGTAGGGGCGAAGATCGATGTGCCTTCCCTCGAAATGATCATCGCAGAAGGAGGGAGACCGAGACAACTGGATCACCGGTTGAGCAATATAGTTGCGCGGGTTCTTCTCGATCGCCTGTCGGAAAGTTTCTCGCTGTTCGCTCGTCGATTGGGGACCCATCAGCATTCCATAGCCACCGCTTTCATTTGCCGATTTGACTACGAGTTTATCCAAATTCTCGAGAACATACTTTCGATCTGAATCGAAGTACGAAAGGTAAGTCTCAACGTTCGGAAGGATGGGATCCTGATCCAGGTAATATCGGATCATTTTCGGCACAAAGTAGTACGTCACCTTATCATCCGCCACCCCGGTGCCGATCGTGTTTGCCAGACTGACATTGCCTCTGCGGTATGCATCGACGAGACCCGGGACACCCAATACTGAATCGCTCCGGAACACCTGTGGATCGAGAAAATCGTCGTCGATCCTGCGATAAATAACGTCAACCCGTTTTAGGCCTCGTGTTGTCTTCATGAAAACTGTGCCGTCCTGAACCACAAGATCCGCGCCCACGACAATCTCAATCCCCATGGTTCGAGCCAGGAAAGAGTGCTCGAAGTAAGCCGAGTTGTAGATCCCCGGTGTGAGCAACACCACATTCGGCTCCGGGTTGCCGTTTGGGGCTATGAAACGGAGCACGTCCAGCAGCTCAAGGCAGTAAGTCTCTACCGGCCGAACCAGGTAACGGGTGAACAGGTTTGGGAACACCCTCTTCATGGCCTGCCTGTTTTCCAGCAAATATGAAACGCCGGAAGGACATCGGGCGTTATCCTCAAGCACGAGATAGTTCCCATGGGCATCGCGGATTAGATCTGTGCCGCAGATATGGATATAGATATCTTTCGGCACGTCGAAACCCATGAACTCAGGCCGGAAATGGACGGCGCTCCGAATGATCTCCGCAGGGATAACGCCATCGCTCACGATCTTTTGCTCGTGGTAAATGTCATGCAGGAACAGGTTCAGGGCCGTGATGCGCTGGCCGAGACCGCGTTCCACCTTTTCCCATTCGGAGCGAGGAATGATGCGGGGGATTAAATCGAACGGGAATATCCGTTCGGTCCCCTCTTGATCGTTGTACACCGTGAACGTCACGCCCTGAGTGAGAAAAGCGCTGTCTGCGATAGTCCGCTTCTTCTGGAACTCCTCTGTCGACATGTTGCTGCAGCGATCGAACAACCACCGATAATGCGGACGGACGTCGCCGGACAGCTCGAACATCTCATCATAGAAAGTCTCGCGCTTGTATCCCTGAAAAAGATTCCCCATAAAACTGTTAAAATAACCAGGCTGTCCCGCGCTCGCAAAGAAAAAAACCGCAAGGCGGATCTCTTTGATGTCGGAGCAGACAGGAGTATCATATTAAGAATGACTGCCCTTAGCATTTTCCTTTTCCTGGGAACTCTTGCCCTTTCTCTCTGGGCGACCTGGAGGGTGAAAGCGGCTTACTCGAAGTACAGCGAGGTTCCGGCCTCTTCTGGCATGACAGGTGCCGAGGTCGCTGCGCGGATCATGGCGGCGTCCGGTATAAACGACGTGCAAATCGTGGAATCCAACCAGATGCTTGGTGATCACTATGACCCGATGAATAAGACCTTGGTGCTTTCTTCGGAAAACTTTCACGGATACTCAACCGCAGCTGTTGGTGTGGCAGCGCACGAGACCGGCCACGCGATTCAGCATAAGATGGCTTACGCCCCGCTCAACATGCGGATGGCTGCAGCCGGTCTGGCGGGATACGCGAACATGGCGGTGGCATTTCTGCCGGTCGTCGGGTTCATGACGGGTCTTTTTCGACCGATGCTCCTGGTGATGTGTATCGCTTGGGGTGTCATCATGCTATTTAACCTGATCACCCTACCGGTGGAGTTTGACGCGTCAAATCGTGCCAAAAAGGTTCTCATCGATATGGGCTTTATTCGGGGGCAAGGCGAAATCAAGGCAGTGAACCAGGTGCTCGACGCCGCAGCATTAACGTATGTGGCGGCTTTCCTGACATCTCTGGGTTACCTGCTCTTTTACCTGTTGCCTCTTTTAACCGGTGGCCGTCGCGACTAAGTGTCAATCGTCGGCATTCTCGATCCGTTTGGAGGGGAGTCACTAGCGGCCCCCAGAGGCGTCTCGGACGCCTCTGGGGGCCGCATGCAGCGCCTTTCACCGGAAGCCGGTTTCTAGGCGGAATCCGCAGGGATTAAGGATGCAGAAACAGGTACGGAGAAAACAGGATTCCAAGAAACGATTTATGGAGAAAAATTCGTGCGCCCCGCTTGCTGACCCGTCACTCTATATAAATCGCGAACTCAGTTGGTTAGAGTTCAATGAACGCGTATTGGAAGAAGTTCAGGATTCCAGGAATCCTCTGCTGGAGCGGGTGAAATTCCTTTGCATCGTCGCGTCGAATCTAGACGAGTTTTTTGAAATACGCGTTGCCGGATTGAAACAGCAACATCTGAGCAACCTTGGTGCACCCGAGCCCGACGCATTGAGTCCGAGCGAACAGCTTGCCGAGATTTCCGCGCGAGTGCGCAAGATGGTCGATGATGAGTACCGGCTCTGGAATGAGCGACTCGTCCCGGCCTTGGAGCAGAACAACGTCTTCTTTCTGCGCTACGAAGAGCTTACCAAAGAAGAGAAGCAGTATTACGCGAAATACTTCGAGAAGTCGGTATACCCGGTGCTGACGCCGCTGGCTGTGGACCCGGTTCATCCATTTCCACAGCTTCTGAACAAGAGCCTGAACGTGGCAGTCGAGCTGGAAGGCGAAGACCTCAACACGAATTTAGCTGTCGTCCAGGTTCCGCGTATCTTGCCGCGGCTACTGCCTTACAAGGCGGGCGAGAACGGAATGTACCGTTACATTTTCATTGGCAACCTGATTCAGGCGCATGTGGGTTCACTCTTCCATGGCGTGAAAGTGAAGGGTGCTTACCAGTTTCGCGTAACCCGGAACAGCGATCTATACCTCGACGAGGAAGAAACCGACAATTTGTTGAAAGCGATCGAGCTTGAGCTGCGGAAGCGGAGTCGCGGTGATGCTGTCCGCTTGGAAGTCCAAACGGATTGCCCGGCACACATCACCGACCAATTGCTTCAAACTTTTAATCTCACGAATGACGATCTTTACCAGGTCGACGGACCGATTAATTTTTTGCGCTTGATGCCGGTGATCTCTGAAGTCCAGAGACCGGATCTCAAGTTTCGCCCCTTCGTCCCCGCAATCGTCACTGGATCGCCACATCACGAGGATATTTTCTCCCAGATCAGGCGGCAGCCGATCCTCTTGCATCATCCGTACGAAAGCTTTCAGACAGTGCTCGATTTCATTGAGCAAGCTGCAGAAGATTCGAACGTTCTGGCGATCAAGCAGACGCTTTATCGGACCAGTGGAGACTCCCCGATCGTAGCCTCACTCGCCGAGGCGGGTGAGAGCGGGAAACAGGTGACGGTCGTCATCGAACTAAAAGCGCGATTCGATGAAGCCGCGAATATCAAGTGGGCGAGAACATTGCAGGAAGCGGGTGTTCATGTTGTTTACGGGATCGTAGGCCTGAAGACACACGCCAAGTTGGCGCTCGTCGTTCGTCGAGAAGAGGATGGGATCAGGCGGTATGTCCACCTCGGTACCGGGAATTATCATCCATCCACTGCGAGGCTTTACACGGATCTAGGCTTGTTGACGTGTGATCGGGATCTCACCAACGATACCGCGGAACTATTTAACTGGCTGACAGGCGTTTCGCTCTTTCCAAATTTGAAGAAGATCAAGGCGGCCCCGAAAGCTTTGCACGACTTTGTGCTCGAGATGATCGGCCGTGAAGCCGATCACGCACAGGAGGGCAAGAGTGCGTCGATCTTTGCGAAAGTGAATTCGCTGGTTGATCCAGAAGTAATACAAGCCCTCTACCGCGCGTCTCAGGCGGGGGTCAAAATCAACCTCGTGATTCGCGGAGTCTGTTGTTTGCGGTCAAAAGTGCCAGGGGTAAGCGACAATATAGCTGTTCGGAGTTTGGTGGGCAGATTCCTGGAGCACAGCCGAATTTTCCGATTCGAGAATGGGGGTCGTCCTGAGGTCT
Organism: Chthoniobacterales bacterium; assembly: GCA_035939025.1. Classification (GTDB taxonomy): domain Bacteria; phylum Verrucomicrobiota; class Verrucomicrobiia; order Chthoniobacterales; family JAFAMB01; genus JAFAMB01. The sequence goes on from DASZGG010000038.1 coordinate 15,716, forward strand.
ATCTGTCAAGCGCGGACTGGATGGCGCGGAACTTTTTTCGGCGCGTGGAGACCTGTTTCCCGATCGAAGACCCGGAGTTGCGCGGACAGATCGATCAAATGCTCGACATCTACTGGAGCGATAACATGAAGTCACGAGAGCAGGGTCAGGAGCCTACCTATATTCGCAGGCCGATCGACGGCGGCCTTGTTGTCGACGCGCAAGCGCATTTCCTTGAACAGGCATTGAAAAAGAAGAAACCGGACGTGGCCGCAAAGCCGCTTGTGGTGAAAACCAGCACGCCAGCAAAAGACTCCAGACCGAGACAGGGACAGGTTGGGCAGCCGGCCTGACGGCGTGTCGGCGTGTCGGCGTGTCGGCGTGTCGGCGTGTCGGCGTGTCGGCGTGTCGGCGTGTCGGCGTGTCGGCGTGTGCTCAGGCATGCAGCGAAGGAGGGCAAGAAGTCAAGGATTTAAGAAGTGGCGATCGACCGGAGACTTCTCGACTTCCTGAATTCAAGCTTACGCCCTCGAGACCGATACCGGGCCTCTTGACCAGTGCGAATGAAGGTCGCTGCGCCGTTTCCGAACCTTAATCTCTTCGCTCTCGGTCATGCCAAGAGTGGACCAAAATCGAGCCAGCGGCACTTAACCCAAATTCCGAAATTTGGAATCGTCCTCGTCCTCGGCGCATTGGGATTCTGTGACGCAAAGAGATCGATTTCCTGCGAGGCTCAGACGTACTCGAAGAGTCGCATGAACCCGAAATCCATGTGGAGATTCTGATGGCAGTGAAACAAAGTGAGCCCGGGATTATCCGCGACAAAATCGACATCAACTCGGCTGAAGCCTTTGGCGAGGACGGTGTCTTTGAAAATTCCGGAGGTCTCTTTTCCATGAATTCTGGCGATCTCGAAATTATGCCGATGCAGATGCAGCGGGTGCGTGTCGTCACTTTTGTTGACGAAAGCGAGCCGATAACGGCGACCCTGTTGAACCTTGATCGGCTCGCTCTGATCGTAAGGCTGACCATTGATCGTCCAGATGTTGAATCCGCCTTTGCCACCGTTGATTTTCCCAATTTCCATCGGGATCACCTGATCGGGCTGAGCTGCTGGTGTTGAGTCGCCAAAAAG
>DASZGG010000039.1:0-5486 GCA_035939025.1 Chthoniobacterales bacterium
CGCAGAAAAACAGCCAACTGGCCGCGGCCCGGAGGGTTGCGTTGAAAATGGGCCGGCGGCCGCGTTGCTCGTCGGTTACGTATCGATTAAGATATGCGCCCTCCTCGCGCCTTGCCGGCGGCCCATTTTGAACGCAACGACGTCACCATTATATGCGAGACGGTACACTAACCCGCAAATCTCACACGCCATATGCATCCACACGCTTATTGCGGGCTAGATAGCTCTTTAACAGGCACAGGATTTGTGAGCGATGCAGGTTAGCGGCTCTCATGAAGAGCTCTACCATAACGGCCGTTGGAATCTTCGCGGTTCTCGTCATCCTGCTCTTTTTGTTACCCCAAACAACGAGGCAGCAACTGCAGGGCTCTCTTTATCAATGGATCTCTCCAATCTTGCGTACGGGCGCGTCAGTCCAGCAGGAGCTCGGGGGCGTCAGAGGCGGGCTGAAGCGCTTGGATGAACTCGAGCGCGAAAACCAGCAATTGAAACTCGAGAACGAACAGCTGCGCGCTACAAATTCGCTCTTGAATAATCTTGAGGCAGAAGTGAATCGGTTAAATCGCGCGCTTGGCTTTCGTGAGCAGTCCCCCTTCAAGCTGCTTCCTGCTCGCGTGATCTCCAGGGAAAGCGCGACTTGGTGGAACACTTGCACGATCAGCCGCGGCTCAAAGGACGGAATCACAACAGATATGGCGGTGGTAACGGAGAACGGCTTGGCTGGCAAGATCACTACGGTCGGGAAAGATGTCGCCGTGGTCCTTCTTGTTTCTGACGAGAGCTTGCGAGTTTCAGTGTCGATTGAAGGCACTCAGGAACAAGGCATTGTGAGCGGTACGCGCGCCTCGTCAAATTACGCACCTGATTTAAGGATTCGTTTTTTGAGTAAGACGGCAAATCTGAAGACCGGGATGAAAGTCCTGACAGCCGGCGCCGGTGGAGTTTTCCCTTCAGGCCTCGTACTGGGTACCGTAAAAGATTTTTCCGTAAGGGAGCTGGAGGGAGTTGCTTCGGTGACGCCGGCGGTGGATCTGGCTGATCTTCAGGATGTTTTCGTAATAATTCGACAAAAATGATCCCGTTCTTCCTATCGCTCATAGCCCTGATATTCGGATCGTTTGTCTTTCAATTTTTTCTGCCCCCAGTGCTCCTGCTGAAAGGAGCCGCAATTCTTTTCGTCCCGGCTATCTATTTCTACGGATGTGTTTCTCTGCCGTTTCCGCTGATGTTGGCTTTAACCTTTATTACCGGCTTCCTTAACGATCTGCTTCTTGTGCCCCAGGCGAAAGATCACGTAGATTACCCGGCCGGTGTGTCTGTACTGGTTTATTTGGTACCGGGATTGATAATGCATGGATTGAGACCTTTGTTTCTAAGGCACCGCTGGGAACTCCATTGGCTGCTCGCAGAAATCGGGGCGGCCTTAACCCCATTTCTTTTGTTGGCGCAATACGCTATCTTGAGCATTGAGCGTACCGAATTCTTTTACAGTAACGTGATAGTATGGCGGATCATTGGCCCCGGTTTGATTTCTCTTGTGATTGCGCCATGTGTCTTCTTTATTCTCACCCCGTTATCGCACGTGCTAGGGTATCGACCAGGATTACCTTTAGCGAGATGAGTTAGATCTATGGCTCGACCCAAGAAATCGTCTGTTCTTGATTTTAGGATATTATGTCTCGCAGCCCTCATCCTCGCCTCTCTGGTCGCAATTGGTGTCCGCCTTTGGTTCGTCCAGGTCAAAATGGCCGATTATTACCGCGGCCGGATCCAGGGAAGCTCCGAAGTAACGGTTCGCATTCCCTCGGTCAGAGGGGAAATCCGGGACCGGAACGGTATCCCGCTAGTAACGAACCGGCCGAGCTATGAAGTCGATTTTTATCTCCCGGATTTGGTCAGCGGATACAGGAAGCAGTATGGTCAACCGCCGGTCGTCGAGTTCAGGGCTAAGGACGCGAACGGGATGTTGCACGATCGCAAAGAAGCGGACATCGTGCAAATTGTCGACAAAACGATCATCCCGCGCCTTGAACAACTGAAAGTCGCCGAACCTTACAATTCGGAGCGACTCCGCACGCATTTCCGTAACAATACCCTAGTCCCGTTTACTTACCGGGAAGACCTCGATTTTTCTACGTTTTCAAAATTCGCCGAGAAAGATCTCGGATTGCCGGGCGTCCAGGTCAACGTGAGACCGGTTCGAAAATACATGTATAACGCGATGGCAGCCCATCTGCTTGGTTATGTGGGGACCGCTCGAGATATCAATAAGCTTCCCGATATCAAGGACTTCAATTTTTATGAACCGGATATCCAAGGGAAATCCAATGTTGAATTTTACCTGGATGACGCGCTCCGCGGAAAGCCTGGAAAACGGATTTTAAAGAAGAACGCCAAAAACCAGCTCGAAGGGGAAAAAGAGGTCATACAGCCTACGCCCGGTGCAAATGTCTACCTGACCATTGACGCCCGGATACAGTATATCACCGAACGAGCGCTGCGGGCGGTGAGCCGCGCAGCGGCGGTTGTGGTCGACCCAAATAACGGGCAAATCCTCGCTATGGCTTCGGTACCATCCTACGACCCAAACAAGTTCATCCCGGCGATCTCAGCGAGAGATTGGGCGGCACTTAAAGACGCAGACGCCGATCCGCTAACGAATCGGGCTATCAGCGCGTTTGCCCCAGGATCGACGTACAAGATTGCGACATCGCTGGCGGGGCTCACGAAAGGCCTGGCTAAAGCGTCTTTTACCTGCAACGGCGGCGTTTCGTACGGCAACACCTTCATGCGCTGTTGGATTTTTTCAGAGCATGGCGGTACGCACGGTCGTCAAACGCTGACCGAAGCGATTATGAATTCCTGCGATGCGTTCTTTTATCAGTATGGGAACGCAGCCGGCATTGATGCGATCGATGCAGTCGGAAAGACTTTGGGTCTCGGCGAAGCTTCCGGCATAGAACTTACCAACGAATCTTCCGGCATTCTTCCTTCGCCTACGTGGTTACGGACGACGCACGACGAACGGTGGAGCCAGGGCCAGACTGCAAACTCCTCGATCGGTCAGGGCTATGTTTTGGCGACTCCCCTCCAGATGGCAATGGTCGCCGCGACCGTTGCAAACGGCGGTATCTCCTATCAACCAAGCTTAATTCACCAGATTCAGGAGCCGGACGGCACTTCAGTGCGGCGTCCCGAAAAAATCCGAGGCGATCTTACGAAAATGAATAACCTTACTCCGGACCAGATTGAACTCGTACGGAAGGGGATGTGGCGGGTGGTCAACGATACCGGTACCGGCGCTCGTGCTAAGGTGCCCGGAGTGACCGTGGCCGGCAAAACCGGCACCGCGCAGGCATGGACAGATGGCGAGAAAGACGACAACGCCTGGTTCATCGCTTTCGCGCCGTACGACCACCCAAAAGTCGCCCTCGCCGTGCTCGTGCAAGGCGGTAAGGCGGGCGGTGAAGTAGCGGCGCCGATTGCCGCGAAGATCATCGAGGAAAGCCTGGCTCTTGAACATGGTTACGACCCGGATATAAAGCCACTCGATCCAGGTGTTGGTAACTTTAAGGCCGTTGATCGCGTAGATTTTAAAAACAGCACTGTACCTGCGCAACTTTCGTCGACAGACGACGAAACCTCCGACAGCACTCCGGTCGATGAAGAGCAAAAGCAATCCAAACGAAAACGGACTGACGTCGCTGAGCCGGACATTCGTCCGGACGCAGACAACCACCGCGTCGCTTCGCGTGCTGAGCCGACCCCGGAAAAACGGCACAACTTTTTCGATTTTTTCAGGAGAAAGCCGAAGGAAGAATCCCAGGGTCAGCAGCCAGCGGAGCAACAGCAGAAAAAACATCACTTTCTGTTCTTCTAAACCCTCGGTTCTAACTTTCTCAAAATTTCATCATGCTCGACAAAGTTAAACAATTTCTCGGCCTATCAAATCGAAAGACTGGCAATCAGATAGTCATTAGTTGTGAAAAGCTAGAGCGGCGCGTCGCGCTTCTCGAAGATGGTGTGCTTGAAGAATATAATCTCGAAAGAGATACCGACCGAAACATCGTCGGAAGTATCTTCAAAGGAAAAGTCAAAAACATCGAGCATGGTCTGAAGGCGATGTTCGTTGACATCGGTTTCGAGAAGAACGCGTTCCTCCATTTCTGGGACGCGCTTCCGGGCCTCGACAGCAGCGTGGAAGAAGTCAACCGTGCAGCTGAACGCAAGTCGAAGAAGAAGATTACGGCCAAAGATGTGCCGGAGATCTATCCGGTCGGCTCAGAGGTCATGGTGCAGGTGACCAAAGGCCCAATCAGCAATAAGGGTCCTCGCATTACGACGAACATCAGCTTGGCTGGGCGTTATCTGGTCTTAATGCCGCACAGCGACCAGAGCGGTATTTCGCGAAAGATTGAGGATCCGAAGGAGCGCGAGCGTCTCCGAACGATCTTGCAAAGACTCGACATACCGGAAGGGATGGGAGTCATCATCCGAACAATCGGAGAAGGTCAACGCGCGCGTTACTTCGTTCGAGACCTTGGCTTGCTGATCGAACAGTGGCGGCAAATCGAAGATGCATTCAAGACCAGACCGGCGCCCACCGTCTTGTTTCAGGAGCCCGACCTCGTGGACCGAACAGTGCGCGACTTTCTAACAGAAGAAATAAACGTTGTTTACTGTGACGATGAAGTGGCCGTAGAGCGCATGCAAAACCTGGTCGGCCAAATCTCCAAACGGTCGAAGAAGCGTATCTTTTTATATAACGAGTCGGTTCCGATATTCGACAAGTTCAATGTCCAGAAACAAATCGATGACGCCTTTCATCGTCAGGTGTGGCTGAAATGCGGCGGTTACATCGTGATCGACGAGACGGAGGCGCTGATCGCTATCGACGTCAATACCGGCCGCAACAAAGGTGCGCGAGACGTAGAAAAGACGATTCTCCAGACCAATCTGGAGGCAGCGGATGAAATTGCGCGCCAACTGCGCCTGCGCAATATCGGTGGGCTGATTATCAGCGACTTCATCGATATGAAAAACAGGAAAGATCAGCAACTGGTCTACAACCGGATGAAGGAACGGTTAAAGAGAGACAAGGCAAAGACGCATGTCCTGCCGATCTCCGCGCTGGGATTGATGGAGATGACCCGGCAGCGCGCGCAGGAGAGCTTGACAGGGTCAATGTTTGTCACCTGTCCCTACTGCAACGGTCGAGCGGTTGTCAAAAGTCCGATGACCATGAGCGTAGAAATCCAAAGGGCATTGCACACCGTGTTCCGTCAGAACCCCAACGTGCACGAAGTTCGAATCATCGTGAATCCCGAAGTTCTCAACCGCCTGAAAACCGAAGACGAAGAATTGCTGGTCGATATCGAACGCAAGTATTCCGGCCGCCTGACCTTCCGCACTGACCCTACCTATCACAACGAAAAATTCTTGATTCTTGACGGCGCGAACAATCAGGAATTGAGGGGATAGCGCGA
>DASZGG010000040.1:0-4782 GCA_035939025.1 Chthoniobacterales bacterium
CATACGATCATAGGAAGCTTCCTCGCACTATTGAGTGGGTATCTCCTTTTTCCGATGTGGGAGAGCCGCCGCCTTCCGCTTCATATTGCCGCAGCGTTACGAGCCGAAGCAGTGTTTCTCCGTGCGCTTCGTGACGCGATGTGCGGGAAAAAAGATCGTCCGATTTCCGAATACCGTCGGGATGCTGCAGTGGCGGTATCAAATGCAGTCACGGCCGGCCAACGTCTTTTAAGCGAACCGCCGAATCGTCGTGGAGACGTGGAAAGTTCCCTCGCGGCGGTCAATTACTGCAGGCGAATCTTGCATGCCCTAGCAGCGATCTCCGATTATCCAACCCGTGAGCCTATCCAACTCGAGTCTGATGACCTGACCAGACTTATCGACGCTCTGGCTAAAGCCTTGGATGATCTTGCCGCCAGTTTGGAGAAGGGAACCGATCCAGGGCGATTGGCGGATAGTTCGGAAATCCTGGAACGGCTGGAAAAGGATCTGCAGATAGCCCGGCACGATTTCCAAAAGGTATCCGACGTACCTGTCGGAAATCCAAAAAGCAACGAGGCTGAAGCGTGGCTGTTCTATCACCTGAAAAACGTCTATAATCTGACGTTATCGGCTCGCGAAGCGGTGTCCCGTCTGATCCGATCAGAGGTGCGAAGCGCGGCGTAGTGGCAACCACAATCGTGCTCGTTGTCATGTTCTCGGCTCCAGTTTGACTCGGAGACATGAAAGGTCGAAACGACCTCACCGTGATTCTGTAGGTCCGCTTTACTCTATCGATAGTTTATTTTGCCCGCCAACTTCATTCGGCTCGCGCCGGATCAGTTCATGAGCGGATGTTGAAGTGTGAAATTCAACGATATTACGGCCGTAGTATCTGACGTTGGAAAGGATCGCGGATTCTACTTTCGGAATCAGGTCGTTCTCATACCATGTATTCGCTCCGGTATTGCAGCACCATTAGCCAGCCACTTCTGGAACCGGGGCGTATCGTCAAATTCTCATGAAATTTGATAGCCGAGAATCATGAAAGTATCGGCAATACTATCGATAACAGCAGCCGTGATTGGGCTGACATCGGCCGGATTAACTGCCAACTATGATGATCTCGCCGCCAAAGGGTATCGCTGGGTAACAATCGATGGCCCATACGGTTGTCCTGCTAAAGACGATCTGCAGCAGATCGTTAAAAAGCCGACCGACGAGACTGAGCTTCAAATGATTAAACAACATCGAGCCTACTATCTTTTACGCGGAGATATAGTTAAGTTGATCCAGGAAGACCCAGCATCAGGCATCTCGCGGATCCATGTCGCTGGAATTACCACGGATCTTTGGACCCCCACTAAATTTCTCAACAAACGTCCCGTTGAGAATGCGTTTGGAGTTGTCGAGACCCCTGAAACGTCGGGTCTAGTGCCTATAGAGACAGAGAGTATTACAGACTCCCTAAAACAGGCGGGCGTAACGCCCGCGCCCAGCACAAATTCGACACCCCATTCTGATGAAAACGAACGACCTTAAAGTTTACGGAAAGAACTCAAGGACTGAAAGCATTCGAAAGCCCGCAGACTTCACAGATCCGTTCTCAAATTCCACGCGCGCCGGCTTCTCGAGCTCTTGAGTCCTCGAGTCGCTGCCCACGATCAATCAGAATCATTCTAGCCACCAGCCTCCAGTCCAGTCTCATCCTACATCGAAAGACTGATATCGAGATAAACCTAATTGCTGTGTTCTGTGCGGCGACTGCCAGATATCTTACCGCGTATGCCTAAGATTCTAGGAATTGACCTCGGCACCACTAACTCCTGTATGGCCGTGATGGAGGGTGGAGAACCTGTTGTTATTGAAAATTCTGAAGGTGCACGCACCACACCGTCTATTGTTGCTTTCGCCAAAAGTGGCGAACGCTTGGTCGGTCAGGCAGCGAAACGCCAAGCAGTTACGAACGCCCAAAACACCGTTTTCTCGATCAAGCGTTTCATGGGTCGGAAGTTCGAGGAGGTCCAGGATGAAGCGAAACGCGTTCCGTACAAGATTGTCAAAGCTTCCAACGGAGACGCCCACGTAGAGGTTGCAGTCGGTGGTGAGCGCAAAACTTTTTCGCCGCCAGAGATCTCGGCGATGATTCTTGGAAAACTCAAAGCGGATGCCGAAGCCAAGCTGGGCGAAAAGATCACCCAGACGGTGATCACGGTACCAGCCTATTTTAACGACTCACAACGGAACGCGACAAAGGACGCAGGCAGAATTGCCGGCATGGAGGTGCTTCGTATTATCAACGAACCGACGGCAGCGTCTTTGGCCTACGGCCTCGATAAGAAGAAGGACGAAAAAATCGCCGTATATGATCTTGGCGGTGGTACATTTGATATTTCTGTTCTGGAGATCGGTGAAGGCGTTTTCGAGGTGAAGGCGACGAACGGCGATACTCACCTCGGTGGGGACGACTGGGATAATAGGATCATGGATTGGATCATTGCAGAGTTTCGATCCGATACCGGCATTGATCTAAGTAAACACGCCGACGCGCTCCAGCGAATCAAAGAAGAGGCCGAAAAGGCCAAGATTGCGCTCTCTTCGTCGCAAGAGTACGAGATCAATCTCCCGTTCATTACCGCCGACGCAACCGGTCCGAAACATATCCAAAAGAAACTTACACGCGCGAAGCTTGAGCAATTAACAGACGACCTGTTTGAGCGGACCGTCCGGCCGGTAAAAGCTTGCCTCGCGGATGCCAAGCTCTCGGAAAGAGACATCGATGAACTAGTGCTGGTTGGCGGAATGACCCGAATGCCGAAGGTGATCGAGACAGCGCGGAAATTGATCGGTAAAGAGCCGCACAAGGGTGTTAACCCGGACGAAGTGGTCGCAGTGGGCGCGGCCATCCAGGGCGGCGTGCTGCGTGGCGACGTAAAGGACGTACTTTTGCTCGACGTTACACCATTGACACTTGCCATCGAAACGGCCGGCGGCGTTGCTACGCCGATGATTCCCCGGAATACGACGATCCCAACGCGCAAACAACAGATCTTTTCGACTTACAGCGACAACCAGCCCGGAGTGGAAATCAAGGTCCTGCAAGGCGAACGACCGATGGCCGGGGATAACAAGACATTGGGGACTTTCCACCTGGATGGTATTCCACCTGCCCCGCGAGGTCTGCCGCAAGTTGAAGTCACGTTCGACATCGACGCAAACGGCATCCTGAACGTATCGGCGAAAGATCTTGGGAGCGGTAAAGAACAGAAGATATCGATTACCGGCTCGAGTGGCTTGACGAAGGAGGAAGTCGAAAGATTGCGTAAGGATGCAGAGGCTCATGCAGAAGAGGACCGGCAAGCGCGCGAATCGGCAGAGGCACGCAACAACGCCGATAATCTCGCTTATCAGAGCGAAAAACAGTTGCGTGATCTTGGAGACAAGCTCTCTGCCGACCAGAAGCAAGCTGTCGAAGACGCCATAAAGAACGTCAGGGAAAAGCTCAACGGGAACGATGTAGAAGCCATTAAACAGGCGACAGAGGAGCTGCAGAATCGATTTCAGAGTATCAGTGCTGAACTTTACAAACAAGCTGCGTCTCAAACCGGTGCGCGACCCGGTGGAGGCGCTGCGGATTCTACTACAGAAGGCGCGACTTCAGGCAGGCCGGGTGATAATGTGGTCGATGCCGATTTCGAAGTCGTCGATGACGACAAAAAGAAGAGCTGATCGCGCGGGAGCGCTTCCCTAGCAGCGGCCTTATTCGGTTGCATTCGGTTTGACTTTCGCTTCGGCCGCGCTTCGATCTTCCCTCTCGCGCAACAGCCAGTAAACGACTCCGAGTGCGATTACCGCGAAACCCAAAGCGACAATAGTCAACGCGGGTGTCGCCTCCATATTGAGGATGATGAATTTTCGTGCGAGCGCCAGAATGCTGATGAGTATCACCGTCTTGACCTGTATGACGCGGTGAAGGCGCTCCATGGCCTGGAGGATGCTGTGATTGAATTCCATGGCAATTAACAGCGTCATGATCATCCCGAAAATGACCTCGAATTCCTCGTGGTTGAGTGGGTTTAGCGCACCGAAGACAAGCAGTTGAAAAATCGTCGCGACAAGTCGGAAAAGTGCAATAGCAATAATAACGGCGATGCACAGCGTGAGTATCCACGTGACGATCTGTTCAAACCGACCATAGAATGACATGGCGTTCCATTCGCCAGATGAAACGCCAAAGATTTTTGTAAGTTTCATAAATGTAGGGCAGAGCTGAAAAAGCGCTCGGCCGCTAATAAGCGTGAGGTTAACACCGGCAGGTTCGCAGGAAAATCCTGTTCTGGCTATAGCGCAAGATGAGGGCTAAATGAGGCAAAAAACGGTGAGTGGAACCAGGAAGAGTCGTCTAAGTTCGAACACCGTGGAAAAAGGGAGTGATTGACTCTCATTCCGCGGAGTAGGTTTGCTCTCACCGACAGGATGCGGGCAGCCGGAACGGAACTTCGGAGGACTACGTTTATGCTGCAACTTTTGGCACGCCGTTGGTGGGCGCTGGCCCTGCGCGGCGTGATTGCTGTGCTATTCGGTCTTTTGACCTTCTTTATCCCGGGCGTTACGTTGATTTCCCTGGTGCTGTTGTTCGGGTTCTACGCAATTTTGGACGGCATCTTTGATATTGTGTCAGCTATGAAAGCACCAGGCCACCATTGGCCCCTCTTGGTTGAGGGCATTGTCGGAATCGTCGCTGGAATTGTGACTTTCATGTGGCCGGGGATTACCGCCATGTTTCTGCTTTACCTGATTGCC
>DASZGG010000041.1:0-3259 GCA_035939025.1 Chthoniobacterales bacterium
ACAGCCGATCTCCACGGATCGAATTGTTTTCGAGGAGACCATTCCAGGCGGCGCCATGTGGTCCTGCGTTCTTAATCGCCATCGTACGCTTCGCCTCACCGACATTGAAGGGGGAGTCAATGTCAGTGCATTGCTTTATAACCATGACCAACTGTTGGATCGCTTGAATCTTCCGGACACACTCAAAGCTCAACACACCGCAAAGCTGGCGCCCGGCTACGTTTTGTACAGTGATATGGGACGGGTGCTGTGTTCCGTCTCCGCAGATACGTGCGGCTGGCATGACCCACTAGGTGGCCACTCCACCGCGGCCCTGGTGCAATCTAAGTACGGAGCCTCCACCTATCAAAATGAACGGAACGCTTTCCATCGAAATGCTCGAGATCAATTCCTGACCGAACTCGGAAAATGGGGATTAGGTAAAGCCGATCTCGTCGCTAACATAAACTTCTTTAGCAAGGTTGTGGTCGGTGACTCAGGCAAGATGCGCTTTCAACCGGGTAACTCAGTAGCCGGAGACTACATCGATTTGCGCGGAGAAATGAATGTCCTCGTCGTTCTCAATACTTGTCAGCATCCGATGGATCCTGATCCTAATTACAATCCAAAACCATTGCGATTGACGGTCTGGAAATCCGACCCGCCGGCTGCTGACGACTTGTGTAGGACCTTCCGCCCGGAGAACAAACGCGGATTTATCCTAACCGAGGCACTCTTCCGTTAATAGTTAGCACCGAAGGTCTCCGGAAAGGTCGAACCAATTTCCTACACTCATATGAGCAGTCTGATTTATACTGAAAGCCAGCTTCAACCCGAACACGCTGTTTATGACCGCACTCTGCCATCCGGCGAGGGCTGGATGCACGAGATCAAGACTGGACAGACCTTTAGGATTGTTGATTTAGAAGGCAATCAGGCGGTCGACACCCTTTTCTACAACGCGCATGATCAAACCGACAGGTACAGTGCGCAAGACACTATCCGGGAACAGGGCAGCATTTATCTGACAACTGGAACGAAACTGATTTCTTCCGAAGGCAACGTCTTGCTAACTATCGTGGCAGACACCTGTGGACGACACGATACGTTGGGAGGAGCGTGCGCGGCCGAGAGCAATCAGGTCCGATATGCGATCGAGAAGAAGCATATGCACAATTGCCGGGACACTTTCCTGCTGACGATTGCAAAGTCGTCCTACGGGTACACCAAGCGAGATATAACTCATAACATAAATTTTTTCATGAATGTGCCGGTCACTTCGGACGGTGGGCTTACCTTTGAAGACGGCGTTTCTGACAAGGGTCGATATGTCGAAATGCAGGCCAAGAGGGATGTCATCTGCCTGATTTCGAATTGTCCACAATTGAATAACCCTTGTAACGCTTACAATCCGACACCGGTTCGTTTGCTGATTTGGGATTGACCGGAGGTAAACGTAGGCGAATGCTCCGGCTTTTGCTGTCCCGGCTTAAGAGCAAAAGCCGGAGCTTTCGCTTACGACCACTGAACAACTCTCCATGTTTACGAAGGTCCTGATTGCCAACCGCGGCGAAATCGCTTGCCGCGTGATTCGTACCTTGCGGAAGCTTGCCATCCAGGCCGTCTCGGTTTTTTCCGACGCAGATGTGCATGCCATGCACGTCGGGTTGGCGGATGAATCGTTTCGAATTGGACCCGCCCCGGCCAACCAGAGCTATCTAAACGCGCAGGAGATCATCGCGGTCGCAAAGAACTGCGGAGCCGAGGCGATCCACCCCGGTTATGGATTTCTGAGTGAGAACGCCGAGTTTGCAGCAGAGTGCGAAAATGCCGGTATCCGTTTTATCGGTCCGACTTCGGAACAGATTCTATCATTTGGTCTTAAACATGTCGCACGGGAATTGGCTGCGCAAGCCGGAGCACCGCTGCTGCCCGGCACCGAACTTCTGGCAGACGCGGATACAGCCCTGAAGGCCGCTCAACAGATCGGATTTCCGGTCATGGTCAAGAGCACAGCGGGTGGTGGCGGAATCGGCCTCCAACTTTGCCGATCATCCGCCGAATTGAGGGAAAAATTCGACAAGGTCAAACGTCTGGGAGAAGCCAACTTCAAGCAAAGCGGAGTTTACCTCGAAAGATTCGTTGAACGCGCGCGCCACATTGAAGTTCAGATTTTCGGCGACGGCAGAGGTCAGGTTCTGGCCGTCGGCGAACGCGATTGCTCGATCCAGCGACGAAACCAGAAGGTAATTGAGGAGACACCGGCGCCCGATCTTTCAGACGCAGTCCGCAAACGACTCTTTGACGCCGCCATAAGTCTCGGCAAGACGGTCAATTACGCTTCTGCCGGAACTGTAGAGTTTATTTTTGATAGCATCTCACAGACCTTTTATTTTCTGGAGGTCAACACACGTCTTCAGGTCGAACACGGCGTCACCGAAGCGGTTAGCGGCATCGATCTCGTAGAATGGATGATTCGCCTTGCGGCCGGCGAACTTCCACCGCTGGAAACCCTAACGCCCTCTTGCCGGGGTCATTCCATCCAAGTGCGGATCTATGCCGAGGATCCTAACAAAGATTTTCAACCCAGCTCCGGGCTCCTCACCGAAGTTATATTTCCGACTGATGTCCGAGTTGACACTTGGATTGAGCGCGGGACCGACGTTTCACCGTATTACGATCCGTTGATCGCCAAGATAATCGTCCATGGGAACGACCGGCCTGATGCGCTATCGATGATGAAACAAGCGCTCCGTCAAACTCGTATCCACGGGATCGAAACCAACTTGGCCTATCTGGAATCGGTTCTCGAAAATGAACAGGTGCAGCAAGGCGGGATTACCACTCAGTTCCTGTCGTCATTCAAATTCATTCCGGCAACCCTGGACATTCTCGAGCCAGGAACTCAAACCAGCGTTCAAGACTATCCAGGACGGCTGCGATACTGGGCCGTTGGCGTTCCTCCGTCGGGCCCGATGGATCCACTCTCCTTTCGTCTCGGTAACCGCCTCCTTGGAAACGCTCCGACGGCCGCTGGATTAGAAATCACAATGTCGGGGCCGACACTCCGATTCAACACCAACTGCACCTTTTGTCTGACGGGCGCCGCGATGAGAACCGACCTCGATGGCAGAGAGATCGCGTTCTGGACGGTTGTCAAAGCAAGTGCGGGACAAACCTTGAGAATTGGACAACTCGAAGGGGACGGCGTTCGTGCTTATTTTTTATTGTGCGGCGGTCTGGATGTTCCCGACTATTTGGAGAGCAAGTCGACCTTTGC
>DASZGG010000042.1:0-3639 GCA_035939025.1 Chthoniobacterales bacterium
CATTGTTGCCTGTGAGCCGAAAGATCCGAACAATTCGCCTGCACAACCTCGAGGGTCAGATTGGCGAGGTTGCTTACCAGATCACGAAAGTCCATTTCTCTAATTTTCGCGACGCCGATTTTCGATGGCGCCCTGCGATTAATGTGTTCCAATGCGCCTCCTGTTTTCGAATCTGTGTTGAATTGGCCGGAGTCGAACCCGAGCATATCGAGATTGAAGTTGTTTCGGGCCGGCTCTGGGTCAGGGGACATCGTGAAGCACCCGAGCCCCTGCAACAACATGAGTACGCCCTCTCGATCGCGCGCAAAGCGGTGCGAGTCATTGCGATGGAAATTGACCACGGCCAATTCGAACGTGAGATCGAGATTCCCTCCGGCTTTGATCAGGGTAGAATCACAACCGAGTGGGACAATGGACTGCTGTGGATCTACCTGCCACGAAAAGCTCACGCCTGAGTCCGTGTACTTCGCTGCATCCCAAGGAGCATAATATTGGCGCATCTATCCCTTAACATGTCATGACCTCAGAACCCGAACGGCGGCAAGATTCCCCTGATCCCGTCTGGAGCAAGGCTCCGGAGAATACCAATAACTCTGCTTCGGGACCGGAGACTGCCGGCTCGAAAGATGCACAGATCCGCCCTGGCACCGAGCAAAGTCAAACCGGACTTACGCTCCCGATTCTCCCGATCCGCGGGCTGGTTCTTTTTCCTGGAATGATCGTTCCCCTCACCATTGGGCGACCGTCTGCGCTAAAATTAGTCGATTCCGAATTGCCGGAAAACAAGAATCTCGGATTGGTGACTCAGCGAGACGAACAGTTGGACCACCCCGAACCATCAGACCTCTTTCGTGTCGGTGTCTCGGCCCAGGTTGTCAAGTTGATCCGCCAACCTGACGGCGTCGTCGTCTTAATCGTCCAAGTATTGAGACGTATCGCGCTCGAATCGTTCGTTCAAACGGAACCTTACCTCCGCGCTATTGTGCAATCGGTCAATACGGTCGTTCCCGAAGGCGACGACACCGAGTTGCAAGCGTCCTTTAACAATCTGCGACGAAGCGCTCTAAAACTGCTTGAACTTTCACCCGAGATTCCGGATCAGGCGCGTGCAGCGTTGATCGGTGTCGAACAACCAGAACAACTGACAGATCTATTGGCCGGCAATCTTGGCGTCGACCTGGCTACCAAGCAACGGATTCTGGAAGAACCCGATCTGCTGGGGCGGATGCGCATAACACAGGAGGCGCTTCAACGGCAACTGGAAATCGCCGAGTTACAGCAAAAACTCCGGAAGGATGTTGAGGGCAAATTTTCTGACACGCAGCGACGTGCTTACCTTCGCGAACAACTCAAGGCGATACAGCGGGAACTCGGTGAAGAGGAGGCCGATGGCGAAGAACAGGCTGACCAGCTGCGGAAGAAGCTTCAGGATGCCGGCGCAAATGAGTCGGTTCTAGCTGCTGCCGAAAAGGAGTTGAAGCGTCTGAGCCACATTCCAAACGCGAGTCCGGAATACTCCGTAATTGTTTCATACGTGGAGATGCTGGCTGACCTCCCCTGGAACAAGTCGACGGAGGATAATACCGATCTTGCGAGAGCGCAGGCGATCCTCGACCGCGATCACTACGGTCTGGAGAAAGTAAAGCGTCGCATCGTGGAGTTTCTTGCAGTGCGAAAATTGAATCCAGGTGGCCGGAGTCCGATCCTTTGCTTTCTCGGACCTCCCGGAGTCGGGAAGACGAGTTTAGGTCAATCGATCGCGGACGCGCTGGGCCGAAAGTTTACCCGCATCTCCCTTGGAGGGATTCGCGATGAAGCTGAAATCCGGGGACACAGGAGAACTTATATCGGAGCGATGCCGGGTCGGATCATCCAAGAGATTCGCAGAATCGGATTCCGCAACCCGGTGATGATGCTGGATGAAATCGACAAGATCGGAGCAGATATTCGTGGTGATCCGGCCAGCGCTCTGCTTGAAGTGCTTGATCCGCGGCAGAACAACAATTTCGTGGACCGCTATCTGGATGTTCCGTTCGATCTCAGTCATGTTATTTTCATCGGTACGGCCAACTATTGGGAAGGTGTCCCACCACCGCTCCGCGATCGAATGGAGACTATTGCTGTGCCCGGCTATACCGAAATGGAAAAGCTGAACATTGCTCAGCGATACCTTGTTCCGAGGCAGATCGAGGAGCATGGGTTGCTCCCGGAACAGTGCAGATTTGACGAGGATGCAGTCCAGACCATCATTCAAGAGTATACCTATGAGGCCGGTGTTCGCGATCTGGAGCGGAAAATCGCTGCCGTTTGCCGGAGCATCGCTGCCGAGATCGCTCGGGGCGTTCGGGCTGAGGTAACAGTTTCAGCCGGCCTAGTGCGAGGAATCCTTGGAAATTCTGCGCGAAGTGTGCGCGAACAACGTTTGCCGCAAAGCCTCATCGGCGTGGTGACCGGCTTGGCCTATACGCCAACGGGAGGCGACATTCTGTTCGTGGAAGCGACGAAGTACCCGGGAAAAGGAGGGTTCTTGTTGACCGGACAGGTTGGCGATGTCATGCGCGAATCAATGCAAGCCGCATACAGTCTGGTCCGCGCTCGCGCCAAAGATCTTGGGATAAATCCTGAAGCGTTCGCGCAAAACGACGTGCATATTCATGTGCCAAGCGGCGCAATCCAGAAGGATGGCCCCAGCGCGGGAGTAGCAATGGTGACTGCATTGGCCAGCCTTTTCAGCAATCGCCCGGTCCGCAACGATGTCGCGATGACCGGAGAAATCACTCTGCGAGGAGTCGTGCTACCGATTGGCGGACTCAAAGAGAAGAGTTTGGCCGCGCTACGCGCGGGAATCACCGAGGTCCTGATTCCCAAGGAGAACGAAAAAGATCTTGAGGACATCCCTCACGAAGCGAAACTCCAACTCCGGTTCCAGCCGGTCAAGACCATCGATGAAGTTCTGGCGATCGCGTTAGAACCCGTGTGAGACCATCAAGCGGTCGTCGGAAAGCGACCGTTGGCGCCGGTAGGGATGCGCTCCCGCGCGTCCGGCGCTGTATGTCTCGACACCTCTCTTTGCTGTTTTCTGCGTTTCTGCGAACGCGCTCTTGCGCTTTCGGAGCTGAGGCTCTTTCCCGATAGCTTAACCAGGTGTTCGCCTTCCTCGAACGTGCAATGCCGGATCGCGCAGGAGCGCGTCCCTACCAACCTATCTAACGTTCAATTTGGACAGCAGTGATGAACGATGAACGGCATTGCAGGTCCTTCGGCCGATCTTGTATCGAGCACGAATTCAAAACGCACCTCGTCATCTCATTCCATCATCGCCTTTTCTGACCGCAGTCTTAAGGAACTTACGGCCACCGCAAAGATGATTAGAAGCCCGATAATAACATCCTGAATATAAGGGTTAACCCGCATCATATTTAAAGCGTTACCAATTACCCCCCAAAGTAAGACACCACAAAATGTGCCTAACACACTTCCCTTTCCACCCGACATCGGCGCTCCACCGATTACCACCGAACCTATTGCCTGTAGCTCAATTCCCGTACCGGTGCTCGGCTGAGCCGCCCCAACTCTTGATAAAAGCAGCATCGCCGCAGACCCAACAAAAACTCCGTTGATCGCAAAGAAGATCAATTT
>DASZGG010000043.1:0-4019 GCA_035939025.1 Chthoniobacterales bacterium
ATAATCTTCTCGAGGGCCGAATTGCGTTGGATTTACAAAGACACTGACAACCGTAGATCCATTGGGTCCCGCAAGCCGTTTCGCTCGATTGACGAGAGCAAGGTGTCCCTCATGAAGGGCTCCCATAGTGGGCACGAGAATCACCGGTCGAGGCAACTGCCGGCTGAGTCGCTGCATTCGGGTAACAGATTTAACTATTCGCATATGAGGCTTTCGGCTTTCGGCGAGGGATGCGCGCCCCGCGCGATCCGGCGTCCCACGTCTAGCCCGCAAAAATCACGTAAAAGCCGAAGCGACGAGCTCATTGCGGGCTAGAAAGCTCTTAAACAGACGCTGCGCGTCTGTCTAAGAGCAGGCTTTGAAAATAGATGAATCGAAACAAAGTCAGGCTTCGCTTGGTAGAGCCGTTTCCCGAGTATCCGACCGGCGAGTTGACACCATCGTCGTTAGAACAAAAGAGACTATCAGCAGAGCGCCGCCTATCCAGAAGGGCGCCTTACCAAAATCCAGAGTACGCCTCGGATTGAAGACCAGAAACCAACCTCCAATCAATGGTCCAAAAAAACGCCCCAAGCTCGCGCAGGCCTGCATGAGGCCCAGGACCCGCCCCTGCCAGTACTTGTTCACAGAGCGCGAAACCAATCCATTCATCGTCGGATTGATGAACGAATTTCCGACCGCGATACCTGTGCTGACCAAGAGCAGCGTAGTTAGCGTTTGCACCAGCGGCAACGCAAACAGGCTGCAGGCCAGTAGCGCTACGCCGGTAAGTGCAATTCCTTTCTCCGTAAAATTCTTGATCAATCGGCCGATCATTGCCCCTTGGACGATCACACTGATGACACCTACGCCGGCGAAAATATAACCATTGGCACTCGCGTTATAGCCGAAACGATCTTCGGTAAAGATCGCGAAAAACGCAGTCATAATTGAGAATCCAGCCATAATGAAAAAGTAAGCCGCCATGAGGGGCACGATTACCCGTCCGCGACCTTCTCTGAATAAGGTGACGAAAGTTTCTCGATTCAGCCCGGAGCGGTTTTCAAGAGGCAAGCTCTCAGGCAGGATAAAAAATATTAATACCGCATTGGCCGCCGCGAGTGCGCCCGCAAAATAAAAGGGTGCTGAAAGCGATATCAGGCTGAGTACGCCACCCAACATTGGCCCACAGATAAACCCCAACCCAAATGCTGCGCCGAGCAACCCCAGTGCACGCGAACGATCTTGCGGGGGCGTCACGTCGGCGACGTAGGCCTGGGTCGCCGAGACGTTCGCTCCGAAAATTCCGTCAATTGTTCGAGCTATGAAAAGCCACAGGAGCGTGGTTGCCGCTCCCATAATGAAGAAGCCGGTCGCCTGACCAATCGTGCTCAGCAGCAGGATTGATCGCCGGCCAATACGATCGGAAAGCGCCCCCACGACCGGCGAAAAGATGAACCCCATCCCTGAGTACACAGCAAGCAGCAACCCGGTAGTGAATGGCGAAGCACCGAATCGCTCAGTATATAACGGCAATACGGGAACAACTATGCCAAAGCCGACCATATCGATGAAGACCGTTAGAAAAAGAATTGGCAGCGGCGATAGAAGTCTGCCGCGAGATCTTTGAAAGCGCTCGGAGTTCATTTAACTAATTCCGAATTTGAAACCGCGCCAAATCCCCGCGCGCGCTATTCGAAGCGAATGCCGGCCTTCTGCACTTCCTGGTAAGGCAGCAACCAGACTAGAGATTCGTCGTGTAGGTCGACAACATCGATCCGATTGCCGAAGGGATCACGAAAGACGCAGCGAAAGCCCTCGATAAGTTCGAGGCGATATTTTTTGGTAACCTTTTCACGGACTTCGGCCAATTGCGTCTCGTCGCGTACCATTATCCCGAAGTGTCTTTGATCTCGCGGAACCTGTTCCACTTTAAACATGGCCAGAAACTGGTGTTCCCCGAGTTTAAAGAACGCGTCACCTTCTCCCCCGGACTGAAGTTCAAGATTAAAAACATCCTGATAAAATGCCTTGGCTTTTTCAATGTCTGTGACGCCAATTGCCACATGATTACATCCATACACCTGTACGCTCATGTCTTTCCTCCTAGTGTCCTGCAATGATCCACGAGTCAAGGACTCGAGCACTCAAGAAGCCAAAAATGGTGCCATGCGGAACGCGGCGCAAGATCGCTGGTTCTTCTTGAGTCCTTGAGTCCTTGAATGCTCGGGTGTTGGCCCAAGCCAATTCCCTGCCTAGGCGATCGAACCCGGCACAAAGTTCAACGCTACCGTGCTCGGACGGTCCTGCACGAAAAGGCTGGTCAGCTTTTCGGGTGTGCGCGCGATCGTTTTCCCATTCCGCAGCACCAACAGTCGCGTTGCCTTCAGGCGGATGGCTTCGAAAGGATCAGCAGCCTGCAAGAGAACAAGATCGGCCCGGCAGCCAGGGGCAATGCCATAGCGGTCCAGGTGCAGAATCTTTGCCGCGTTTACCGTGATTGCATCGTAGCAGGCACGAACAGCGTCGAGGGCTGTCAGATGGCCAACATGAACAGCCATGTGTGCCACCTCCAACATATCGCCAGAGCCGAGAGCGTACCATGGATCCATCACGCAATCGTGACCGAAGGCTACCGGAACGCCAGACGCCATCAACTCGGGCACGCGGGTCAATCCACGACGTTTTGGATAAGTGTCGTGGCGACCCTGCAGGGTGATGTTGATCAGCGGATTCGCGATGGCCGCCACGCCGGCTTCAGCAATCAGCGGAAGGAGTTTCGAGACATAGTAGTTATCCATGGAGTGCATAGACGTGAGATGGGAACCGGCTACCCGGCCATTCAGGCCGAGTCGTTTCGTTTCGGCTGCCAGCGTCTCGATATGGCGCGACAAAGGATCATCCGATTCGTCGCAGTGCATATCCACCAACAGGCCGCGATCGGCAGCAATCTCGCAGAGGCGACGCGCAGAGGCTGCGCCTTCCGCCATGGTCCGCTCAAAATGCGGAATTCCTCCCACTACTTCCACACCCATATCGAGCGCACGCAACAAATTGCGCTCGGCGGTCGGCGCGCGGTAAAACCCGTCCTGCGGAAAGGCAACCAACTGGAGATCAAGATAGGGTGCGACACGATTTTTCACTTCTAATAGTGCTTCCACTGCCACCAGGCGATCGTCGCAGACGTCGACGTGACTGCGAATCGCGAGCAAGCCTTGTGCAACCGCCATGTCACAGTACGCCAGGGCTCGGGCAATGACCGCCTCGTGCGTCAGGCGCGGTTTCAGCTCTCCCCAAAGCGCAATACCCTCCAACAGGGTCCCTGAGCGATTCATACGCGGCAGCCCGAGGGAGAGAGTCGCGTCAAGGTGAAAATGGCCATCCACAAACGGCGGCGACAACAACCGGCCCTCGGCCTCGATCTCCTCGTTTGCCGTCGCTTGAAGCTGCGGCTCTACGGCCACAATGCGATCGTCTTCTATCCCGATGTCGATGCGACTACGGCCATCAGGAAGATTCGCGCGCCGAAAGATCAGGTCCATCATAAGACCCCCCTTCTAAACCACGGTGCGGTATAACCGCAACCAAATCGTCCTCGTCCGCTGATCGTCCTCGAACTCGTCCTCGTCCTCGTCCTCGATTTTCTTTTAGAACTCGGATTGCTGCCGCTTCGTTCGATCAATCGCCATTCTCCCAACCGCAAAGCGCTTTTGGTCGGCGGTCAAAGAACGAGTTCGAGGACGATTATGGGGGTTTCGCTCCCAAAGGTTCTACGACGACATTGTGCGTGCTCGGGTGAGAAGGCAAATCGCTCGGGCATTGAACAGCAATTGACCTATTGACATTTGATTCGAGCGGGAGACGTTTAAATCGCTGTGCCCTATCCCCTAGCGCGACGGAAGAGACGGATCGCTTGAGGAGAAGCGCCCAGGACCGGCTGAAGAGTTACCGCCTCCTGGACAGTTTGGGCCCGAAAGCTTCACGAGTAAGTGGCCGTCCAAGGAAAAGAAAATGACCAGCAACGAAATGAACTCGCAGAT
>DASZGG010000044.1:0-5920 GCA_035939025.1 Chthoniobacterales bacterium
GGTGTTCAGTTCCGCCCCAGAACGCAGCGAAAAGGTCGTCAAACAGGATCCATTCCTCTTTCGACGAGCAGAGGATCGCTCGGAGCGTGAACCTGAAACTGTCGAGATCGATGTTCCTCACGGCCCGAATAGCCTGCAGGCAATCAATGGTCTCCTTTGTTCCCGAGCCGAACCCATTTGCTCGAACGAAGCGGCAGAACTCGACAACAGATTTTACTAACCCGCAAAAATCACACGCATCAAGATTCGACGAGCTCATTGCTGGTTAGCGGGACGCCCATATCACTATAAGCGTTTGGCGTTCGGCATTCCACTTCTCGCTCATATCCCCTTTTCGCATCTTTTCGCGTGTTTCGCGGGCAATCATTCTCTTTCTTTTAGGTGTTCCTCTGTTATTTCGGGGACCGTGAAAGCACTTTATCAATCCCCTCCGCTCTGATCTTTGAAAGATCATCAGCGGATTTCAGAACGGAACCCAACGTTTCTTCCGCGGCTTCCCGATCCAGCTTCGTCTTCTGCAGCAACGCCAGCGATCTCGAAAGGTCAAGAGTTTCTGCGACTCCCGGCGGCTTGGAAAGGCTTATCTGTCTCACCGAGTGGATGAAGCGGACCACTTGCGAGCGGAGATCTTCTTCGATTCCTGGCAGCCTGGCCCGAACGATTTCCATTTCCTTTTCAAGGCTCGGATAATCAATCCAGTGGTAAAGGCATCTTCTTTTGAGAGCATCGCTCAGCTCGCGGGTGCTATTCGACGTGAGAATGACATAAGGTCTATGCTTCGCCTTAATCGTTCCCAGCTCCGGGATACTGATCTGAAACTCGGAAAGCAGCTCGAGCAGAAAAGCCTCGAACGCCTCGTCCGCCCGATCAATTTCATCCACGAGCAAGACCGGTGACGATGCTTCGCACAAGATCGATTGCAGCAAGGGGCGTTTCAGCAGGAAGTTCGAACCGAAGATGTGCTTCTCCTTCTCCTCGACGGTTTTGTCGCTTCCTTCCTGAATCTTGATAGCAAGCAGTTGCTTCTGATAGTTCCATTCATATACGGCCGAACTGACATCCAATCCGTCGTAACACTGGAGCCTGATTAGCTCTGTTTCCAATAGGGATGCCAGTACTTTGGCAACCTCCGTTTTTCCGACCCCTGCGTGTCCCTCGATGAGCAGAGGTTTCCCAAGCTGCACGAGCAGATAGATCGCAGTCGCTAACGGGCGGTCCGCCACGTATCCAAAACGACCGAAACCTTCGATGACGGCGTCTATGTCCCGAATTTGTTGAGTCATTGTGTCTAGTAAGCAAAGGCTCCAGCCTTTGCCCCCGGCGTAAGCGAAGGCTCCAGCCTTTGCCTCCTTCAAAAACAGGCAAAGGCTGGAGCCTTCGCTTACACGGGGAACGCTATGAAGACGATCCCTTAAATATTCGCCGGAAAAAGCGTACGATGCTTTCCCCCATAACCGACAGGACAAGAGGCAGAGCCTTGATCGGCCGAGGCTCGTCAGTTGCTCCTGACCCGGTTGACGGGGGCATCTGTGGAGTGCTCTGCTGGGGGCGCTCCTGTTGGAGCCGAGCCTTAAAGTTCTTTGTAAACTCTTCAAACATCTTGTTTGAAACCTCATTGATCATCCGTGCACCCAGCTGGGCAAGCAGACCCACAACATTCACCTCCGAAACACTTGCCACTTCCGTGCTCCCGTCGGGAAGAGATCGGACCTTTCCGGTCATCTTCATCGATGCGCTGCCCTTGCCTCTCACATCCTGGCCTTTGCCGACGATCTCGATCTCATGGTTCTCGTCATCGAGACGCTCGATATGGACCTGGCCCTTGTAGTCTGTGACGCTCGGGCCAACCTGGACCTTGATCACCCCTTTGTACGTGCGATCATCCACCGCCTCGGTGATCTGCGCGCCAGGGACACAGTTCGCGACTTTTTTCGGATCACTGAGGAATTTCCAGACGCTCTCTAATGGCTCTTGTACTTGAAAGGTCTTCTCGATCCTGATGGCCATATAATTATTCCGAAATCCCTTTCTCCTTCAGAATCTTCCAGATTTTCCAAGGCGCAATGGGCATATCGATATGTTTGACTCCCAAATGCGACAGGGCGTCGACGACCGCATTCACAAAAGCCGCTGGGGATCCGACATTCGGTGACTCTCCCACTCCCTTGGCTCCTAGTGGGTGGTGAGGCGAGGGGGTGCAGGTCTTATCGGTCTCCCAGTTTGGCGTCTCGACAGCGGTGGGAATCAGGTAATCCATGAAAGTTCCGCCCTGAACATTCCCGCTTTCGTCGTAGGCAATTTCCTGCATGAACGCAATCGCGAGGCCTTCGGTCAGGCCGCCATGGATCTGCCCTTCGACGATCATCGGGTTGATGATGTTCCCGCAGTCATCCACCGCCACAAATCGACGTACCTTCGGTTCCCCGGTTCCTTTGTCGATGTCCACCACGCAAATGTATGTGCCAAACGGAAAGGTCAGATTCGGAGGATCATAGTAGTGGACCGCTTCCAATCCCGCCTCTACCCCCGCAGGAAAGTTCGTGTACGCTGCAAAAGCAATTTCCTGGATCGTTTTAAACTTGCTCGGCGCGCCTTTGACGAAAAATTTTCCTGGCTCCCATTCCAGATCCTCCTCGCTCGCTTCAAGCAAGTGCGCCGCAAGCTTCCTGGCCTTATCGCGAATCTTTCGCGACGCCATCGCCGTAGCTGCCCCGGCTACAGGGGTACTGCGACTTGCGTATGTTCCCAATCCGTAGGGGGCCGTGTCTGTGTCCCCCTCCTCCACCGTAATATCAGCCACAGGAATTCCGAGCTCCTGCGCAACAATTTGGGCAAATGTTGTCTCGTGTCCTTGTCCCTGCGCTTTGGTGCCCATTCTGGCGATTGCTTTGCCGGTCGGATGAACCCGGATCTCACAACTGTCAAACATCTTGATCCCGCAAATGTCGAAGGTATGCGCCGGACCTGCTCCCACGATTTCCGTAAAACTGGAAATTCCAATCCCCATCAACTCACCCTTGCGGCGTTTTTCCTCCTGTTCCTTGCGAAGCTCGCTATATCC
The DNA here is from genome assembly GCA_035939025.1 of Chthoniobacterales bacterium. Classification (GTDB taxonomy): domain Bacteria; phylum Verrucomicrobiota; class Verrucomicrobiia; order Chthoniobacterales; family JAFAMB01; genus JAFAMB01. The sequence continues at coordinate 3,062 of DASZGG010000044.1, forward strand.
GACCTTTTCGAGTGCCAATTCCATCGCGGCTTTGTAATCACCGCTGTCGTAACTCCACCCCAACGGACATAGATAGGGGAATTTGTCGGCCGGAACAAAATTTTTGAGCCGGAGTTCAACCGGATCCATCTTCAATTCCTGCGCCAGAACATCCATCGCCCTTTCGATCAAGTAAGCCGCTTCCGTGACTCGGAAAGAGCAGCGATAAGCGATACCTCCAGGGGCTTTGTTGGTGTAAACTCCGTCTACCTCGCAAAAGGCTTCTGAAAAGTCGTAGGATCCGGTGCAGATGCTGAACAAGCCGGCCGGAAATTTCGAGGGTTGAGCGGCCGCATTGAAAGCTCCATGGTCGGCCAACGTCTTGACGCGCAGCGCCTTTACCTTTCCATCCCGATCTGCGGCGATCTCAGCTTTCATGTGATAATCGCGGGCAAAGCCGGTCGACTGCAGATTTTCCGATCGCGACTCAATCCATTTCACGGGGCGCCCAAGTTGAAGTGACGCCACGACGGCGCAAACGTAGCCAGGGTAAATCGGGACCTTGTTCCCGAATCCTCCTCCGATGTCGGGCGCGATGATGCGAATGTTCTGCTCGGGCAGGCCCGCTACCAAAGCAAAGAGTGTGCGGTGCGCATGAGGCGCCTGCGAAGTCTCCCAGACGGTTAACTTTGTCGTCGCAGGATTGTAGTCGGCGACACATCCGCAGGTTTCCAGCGGCGCCGGATGGCACCGAGGAAAGAAAGCGTTGAGTTCGGCCTTGACCGGAGCGGTTTGAAAGACTCCGTCAGTAGCCTGTCTGTCCCCGACTTCCCAATGAAAAATGTGATTGGTCTTTTCTTCTCGGTCTTCCCTGAGAATCGGGGCGTCGGCATCCAGGGCTCGATGTGGATCCACGAGAACCGGGAGATCCTCATAATCCACTTCGATCAGTTCAGCCGCATCGGCTGCGGTGTAGCGATCTTCGGCAACCACGAACGCGACCTCTTGAGACTGAAACAGCACCTTGCCGGTCGCCAGGACCATTTGCTTGTCATGGAAAAGGGTCGGCATCCACGAGAGTCCGGCTTTTGCGAGGTCCTCCCCGGTAATGACCGCGAGAACCCCTGGGAGTTTTTTCGTTTCCTCGGAACGTATTCCGATGAGTCTTGCATGGGCATAAGGACTTCGCACCATATGTCCGTACACCATTCCCGGGAGACTCACGTCATCCACGTAAGTCCCTTTTCCCTGGATGAACCGCAAATCTTCTTTGCGCTTTACCGAATGGCCCATGCCGCCAATCTCTGGGGATGTTTTCTGCAGCATCTTATTTCTCCGATTACGCCATTTTATTAGCTGCGTACTGTACCGCCTTGACAATGTTCTGGTATCCGGTGCATCGACACAGATTACCCGAAATGCCCCACCGAATCTCCTGCTCGCTCGGGTGCGGATTCTTTTCCAGGAGCGCGCAAGCAGACATGATCATACCCGGCGTGCAGAATCCGCATTGAAGCCCATGCTCTTCCTTAAATCCTTCCTGCAATGGATGGAGTTTACCGTTACTGGCCACGCCTTCGATGGTGCGAATCTCGCGGCCATCCGCCTGCACGGCAAATACGGTGCAGGACTTCACCGGCCTGCCATCCAGAAGGACGGTGCATGCACCGCAGTTTGTAGTGTCGCAGCCAACATGCGTTCCGGTGAGCGCCAGGACCTCACGGATGAAATGGACCAGGAGAAGCCGCGGCTCTACTTCAGCCTCATGGTCTCGGCCGTTAACTTTCGTGCGAACAGATTTTTTTGTGGCCATAACTATTTGATTGGTTGAAATTTTTAACTGCCGGCGCGCTCTCGCGCTCGGACCAATGCGCGTTTCGTCAGCTCCTTGACCATCGACACCTTGTATTCCGCCGGTCCCCGAAGGTCCGAACTTGGTTGCGCATCTTCGGCAGCAAGCTGCGCCGCTTGACCGATTTGTGGCCCATCGACTTTTTTCCCAATCAGGAAACCTTCTGCCCTCGTTGCTTTGATCGGCGTCGAGCCAACATTTGTCAGGCCGATCCCAGCGCTACGACAAACTCCCTGGCCATCCACGGCGACCTGCGCGGCAACGCCAACCGTGGCAAAATCCCCTACTTTTCGTTCCAGCTTAAAGTAGGCGCCTCCGCTCCCAGGTGGTGGAATCGGAATACGGATCTCGGTAACGATTTCGCCGTGCTCAAGCGCAGTTGTGAAAACCGAAAGGAAAAAATCTTTGATCGGTATGGTCCTTTGTCCACCCTTTCCGGTGGCGATGATTTCCGCTCCAAGTGCCAACATTGTAGCCGGGTGATCGTTTGCAGGATCTCCGTGAGCCAGATTTCCGCCGACTGTCGCCATATTCCGAACTTGTGGATCTGCGATCAATGAAGCGGTATCCAAGATAATCGGGTACTTCGAGCGTATCAGGCTGGATGCCTCCAGGTCAGACTCCCGTGTCAACCCGCCGATCTTAAGAAAACCATCTTCCTCTTTAACGTAATGAAGATCCGCGATCCGGTTGATATCGACAATGTATTCAGGTCGCGCCAAACGCATCTTCATCATGGGAATCAGACTCTGTCCGCCGCTCAGGATCTTTGCGCCCTCACCATGCTCGTGTAACAAAGCAATGGCTTCCGAGACGGTCTCAGGGCAGAAATACTCGAATGATTGGGGGATCATTTTTTCGCCTCTTCAAGCAAGCACCAAATTAGCGCCAACCTCGGCCTAAAATAGCCAATCTAAAGTTGAACCGAGCCAGGGGCTAACTTGTTCGGGTGTTTTTTGCGGGGGGAAGCCTCGCGCGACAGATGCTCGAGCGGGCGCCACTGATCGTATAAATAAGCAGAACAGAGT
>DASZGG010000045.1:0-3504 GCA_035939025.1 Chthoniobacterales bacterium
GAACCCGGGTTCACAAGTTGTGCCGTGACGGTTGTGCCGTTCGGGACAGCGTTTGGCGTCCAACCTGTCGTATCAGTCCAATTGCCGCTGACCGTACGAGTGAACACCGTCGGATCCGCGAACGAGAAAGTATCGATCCCGATGGTCGTTCCCTGGGTCGCAGCGTCCGGGAGATAGTATCGAAATCCGATTCGCCCATCGGTCGGGGCCGATAGACCGGAAATGGTCAGAGTGTATCGCATCCAGGCCGTCGGATAGCCGTCCGGTGTTCCGTTTTCGGCGGTGGCGCCCGGGTTGATATTAAGAAGCTGAACCGTGAAATCGCCGCCGGGGGCTGCTGCGGTTGAACCGACATTCACCGTGCTCGACCCGCTCTGGCTCTCCCAGACCTGAAGTTCGTTCGGGAACTGCGTGTTGACCGGGACATTTGTTTGAGTGTAGAAGGAAATTGTGGCGCCATTCTCGAGTTCGAGGACCGGAGTGATCAACCAATCGCTTGCGATACCTCCGTTCGCGACTTGAAAATTTGTCTGAATGAACGAATTCGCGGCGCCACTTTGGGCGTTCACTCCGAGACCGCCTAGTTGAATTCCTGGTATGCCTTGGTTCCAATTGGCGTTACCTAACGGGCTGCTATTATTGATAACCACCCAGCCGCTGGCGAAGATACCGGTGGCAGTAGGAACAGGGGCCCCGACGGTATCAAAGCCTTCAGTAAGACTGGTCAGTTGAGCGTCTGCCGTCGCTGCTGAAATAACCAGGAAGAGACAGCTGCCTACCCGTGAAAGGAGAATTTTCCGCATAGACAGGCAACCCTCTTATCATCCAGGCCAATGCGTTGACCATCTAATTCCATTGCAAATATGGTTCTGCGTGGAATTGCCACTGGGCAGGATTTTTTGGTCCAGCGCGACCGGGGCCAGGGAGCCTGAAACTCTTGGATCCCCTCGACGCCGGTCGCGCGGGAGCGCAACCCTACCGGCGCGAGTTTTCTGCCGAGACGTTGCTTCAGAAACGACCGCGAAGACCGAAGCGTCCCGCTTTGCTCGGTTCTGAAGAAGCAAAGCGGGACGCTTCGTCTACACTCTATTTTCCGTTCGAAGCGGGAATCTCAGACCGGATAATCCCCGGTAATATACTTCTCCAGATTATCGATTGTCGCAGTTTGCGCCGAAATGATCCTCCGCACCAAGTCGCCGATCGAGACAAGCCCGACCATTTTGGCGCCTTCCATCACCGGAAGATGTCGAACGCGTTTTTCGGTCATTACTTGCATGCACTCGCCGATGCTATCGCTCGAGTGCGCGGTCACCGGCTCGTGGGTCATGATATCCCTGACCGGGGTGTCCTTCGACGATTTACCCTTGAGGATGACTTTCCTTGTATAATCTCGCTCGGAGATAATTCCAACCAACTCGCCCTTTTCTACCACCGGCAGCGCACCGACATTTTTGTCAGCCATAAGCTGGATGGCATCAAAGACCATTGAATTTGGAGCAATCGACCAGACTGCAGAGCCCTTATGCGCCAAGATCGCGCCGACTGAACCAGCTATTTCCATAGGCTCCCAAAGTATGCGCCTCTTTAGGCAAAGTTTCAAAAAAGAAAACTCACCCAGGCCAATCTTCTTTTTTGAATCTTTGCCTCAAGAGGCGCATACAGTTAGCGCGGTATCGCGCTCTGTGGAAATTTGGCCAATTCAGCCTTTAGAAACTGAAGAGCGGCTTTTCGCGTGGTCACGGATTCTTCCAGCGGCAGGTTGGTCAAACGGCCATCCCGCAAGCGAATAGAGGCCACCCAAGTGGTGCCCTGTCGATAAAGGTCAAGTAAGCCTTGAGGTCGGAGATCTCCAAGAGTGACCTTTGACTGGTAATTCTGCGCCATGCCTCATCAATCGGCAGAATCCTTTGCAACTTTAGCCCAGGGGCAGAACGTATCGGCGTATCGGCGGGTCGGCGGGTCGGCGATGCGTCCTCAAAGCCGCTCTTCCGTGATTTTTCCAATTAAATCGAGCACCGATTGGTGGATATCGCCGCGAACGTATAAATCTTCGAGTTCCGGCAGGTCCTTCTTATGTTTTGCGTAGATCGCTTTTAGCAAAGCGCGCTGCTGCCCGAAATCAGCCTTCCACCATTCGGTATGCTCCAACGCAGCAGGCGAGATCGAAGTGTTCCGAAATCTGGCCCCTGTGAGGTCAGCACCGGAGAGATCAACGTTCTGAAATCTTGCTCCGGTCAGATCGGCTTGTTTCAGCACGCTTTGAACAAGGTTCGTATCCCTGCAATCGATATGAAACAACTTCGCGCCGGTCAGGTTGGCTTTCGAGAGATCTGCGCCGAGGATCGTGGCACGCTGGAGATTCGCAGAGGTGAAGTCAGCTCGGCGAAGCACAGATCTGCAGATCCGGCAGTTTCTCAGATCCCGAAATTTGCCTCCGACCAAAAATGCAAAAGACAAGGATCTTGGCGTTTTGGTTCGAGCAAAGGGGGCAAATAAGGATTTTCGCTGACTCTTGCCTTCGAGCAAAAGAAACGCTTCGCTGATCGACTTGATGTTCGACCGTAAACGCTCCGCTGCTTCCCCGGATTCGATTCGCGTCTTGGCCCTGCCGGCATCGTAGTCGGATTCGCCCAAGGTCCGGAATGATCTGATCGCCGAGTTCAAATCCGCGACCAGGTTGTCCTTTGGCAAAGTCTCCAAAAGTCCGGTTAGTGCTTGCCTATCGTAGGTTGTTACCTCCTCAATTTCCTCCCAAATGACCTCAGGCATCTGCTCTATCGACTTCATACCCCGCGCCACATAAAATCTGCACAAGGATTCAGCCAATGAGTCTCGTAATGTCCGGTTGAAGGCTTCCAGTTTCGCGAGCGCCGTCACCGGATCCTTTCCTATTAGCCGGCCAAGTGATGCCCGGATAGAATTCCGGACATTTTTGTGTTGTTCTGAAAGCAGGCCAACGCAAAGCTGGTCGAAGGCCGTCTCAAAGTAACGCTTCTTTGTAGAGGCCATCTGCTCGAGCAAACCGGCAGCGGTCGACCTCACAGTCGGATTATCTCTATCGCCCAAAAGGTTCAAAGCCTCATAGAATCTCACATCTGCGCGGCTGCGAAGGGTCGCGCTATAATTCAAGCTGAAGGATACTATCGCCACCACCGCCGCGACGGTCGCTCCTATCGGTCCACCGTATTCCCGCACATTCCGCCAGAATCCCCTTTTGTCCGCCTGGCGCTGGTAATAGGTAGCTTGAGCTCGCTGGTTCTCGATTTGCGCCTTTGTGAGCTGGTCGGTTGGTGGAGCGGTTTGGGCGGGCAACCGAGACAGAGTAACGACTCCCCATGTCAATACCAAGAGGAGAGCAAACATCCGGATCACCGGGCCTGACCGCATAAGCGCCATCGTATCAAGCCTCTACGCGCAGGCAAAGCCGACAGTTTAAAATACGCAACAAACCGTTAAGAAGTCAGAAGTTGCAGGAGTTCAGGAATTGCAGCATGAGACGGCGCC
>DASZGG010000046.1:0-4340 GCA_035939025.1 Chthoniobacterales bacterium
ATTTGGCGAGGTGCTGGAAAATGGGCAGGTCTTTAAACCATTGCCGCCGATCCGACATAAAATTGTGGCTTACGATTATGGCATCAAATTTAATATCCTGCGGAGACTGCGGCAGCACGGATTCAAAGTGACCGTCCTTCCAGCGACTACTAAAGCCGAGGATGTTCTTGCGATGAAACCGGATGGAGTGTTTTTGTCAAACGGGCCCGGAGATCCGGGTGCCCTGCCCTACCTGTCCAACGAACTGAAGCAACTCATGGGGCGATGCCCAATCTTTGGGATTTGTTTGGGTCATCAGCTTCTCGGTCTGGCATATGGCGGTAAGGAGTTTAAGCTGAAATTTGGCCACCGCGGCGGAAATCAGCCGGTCAAGGACCTGACCAGCGGAAGGGTATCGATTACGTCGCAAAACCATGGATTCGCGATCGACGCCGAGTCTTTGCCGGCAAGCGTGGAGGTAACACACATCAACCTCAACGATCAGACCGTTGAAGGGATGCGCCACAAGGAATATCCCGTTTTTAGTGTGCAATATCACCCCGAGGCTTCCCCCGGGCCGCACGATGCGAGCTACTTTTTCGGAGAATTCAGTAAGCTGATAGACGACCAGCGCTCTTAAATGGGGCAAGAAGTCAAGAATTCAAGGAGTCAAGAAGTCGAGGAGCCAGGTGCTGCGGTAGTTAGCCTGCACCGCTCACAAATCCTTAGCTTTCTAACCCGCAATGAGCTCGTCGCTTCGGTCCGGCGGCTGGCCGGACGTGATTTTTGCGGGTCAGGGAGGCAAAAGCCTGGTCTGGAAGGTCAGAAAACAATGACCGCCGAAGTAATCGCACAACCTAAAGAAGGTGGAATTGTGAATTCCTAACTTCTTGACTCCTTGAATTCTTGAATTCTTGACTTCTGGTCTCATCGAGTCCTTCACGCCATGCGCCTGCCAGAGATTCTCTGCCCGAAGACGATTAGCTGGGATCTGTCCTCGCTCGATGCTTTGAATGCAGTCTGGGCCAAATGCGCGAGAATTTCTTTGCTGGAGAACGTGTCCGGTCGGCAACCGCGATGGGGCACGGAGGTCCGGCTTGGCTGGCATGACAAAGAGCTACATGGGCTGTTTCTCTGTCAGGATTTGATTCCATGGGCCACAGAAACGAATCCAGGTGACGCTCTTTGGGGGGAAGAAGCCGTTGAAATCTTCCTCGATCCGTTTGGGGACTCGCTGTCGTATTTCGAGATTAGAATTAGCACGCTCAATATCGTGACGGACCTTTTCATCCGGCGAACACGGATAGGTTTAAAAAAAGACTTTAACTGGCATTGCGAGGCATTGGCGACCGCCTGTGGCATTCTACCGTACGGTTGGGTCGCCGCGTTCCAGATTCCGTTTGAATCTCTTGGTGATTGCCATCCAAGGCGCTCCCCGATTTGGCGGGCGAACTTTGCAAGAATCGACCGGCCAAACGATCAGGTACGAGAGTTAACAGCGTGGTCGCCAACTCTGGTTGATAGCTTTCACGTACCGGACCGATTCGGGCTCGTGCGATTCGATAACGACTAACTGGGGAAGAACTCAATTGGGGAAGAACTCGAGAACTCGAGAACTCAAGGAGTCAAGGAGTCAGGAGTCAGGGCCAAGTCGAATTCTTCATCGCCATTCACAGGACCGGAAGCCGTGATCCCATTCTGCAACTCCTGAACTCCTGAGTTCTTGGGTCCTTGAGTTCTTCCCCATTGAGTTCTTTGCTTCTCCCAGGCAAGATTGAGCGCTGTGTCGAAAGAGCAACCACTAATCACGGAAGGTGTTGTAACCGAAGTGCTTCCAAACACAATGTTTCGGGTGGTCCTACCTAATGGGCAGCGGGTTTTGGCTCATATCAGCGGAAAAATGCGCAAAAATTTCATTCGAATCGTTCCGGGGGACAAGGTCGAAGTAGAGATCTCACCTTACGATTTGAGTAAAGCGCGAATCATTTTTCGTGAGACCTAGGAGCCTTGCTTTTTCGAACTGTAACGCAGAGATTCCAGTTTAAACATGTTTTGCGAGAAAATAGATTGAGCGATTGTAAGGATATTATGGACGAACAACAGAATCCCCAGGAAGCGGCGGACAGCGCCAAAGACCACGTAAAAGCGGCCGCAGACGACTTTAAGACAGCAGCAAGCGCGAAAGCAGAGGAGATCCGTCGCGCAGCCGAGCAAAGGGCGGAAGAACTTCGACGCACGGCTGAGAGCAAGGCGCGAGAATTCCGGGGCGCAGCGGAAAGCGCATGGTCCGAGGCACAATCCAAAGCCAAAACCTGGCAAACCGAGGGAGAGGCGTACATTCGCGAAAACCCGACAAAGGCGGTTTTCGCCGCACTCGGTCTTGGATTCGTGTTGGGACTCATGTTCCGGAAGTGATAAATGGATTCCGACGCCCCGCTCGGAGCGCAAACTTCGAATCAATCGGCGAGTGACTCAGTTCGAAGCTGGATCGCTTCGTTTCTGACCTATTTAAAGCTCAGGTTAAGCTTACTGGGACTTGAGTCGAAGGAAGCCGGCCTTCATTTGTTGGTCTTGGCGCTGCTTTTCGCCGGAACAGTGGTATTTTTTGCCGGCTTCCTCGTAATGCTGACGGTTTTTCTGCTCTATCTCGTGACGCTAATTTTCCACTGGGATTGGGGTTGGAGCGCGCTCGCCTGTGGAGGGTTACTTCTCTTGATCAGCATCGCCGCTGGCCTGATCCTCCGGTTCCGAATCGTCAAACCGATTTTCCCAGCTACACTCGGCGAGCTTGAAAAGGATCGTGAATGGCTGACCCACAAAACGAAAAAGAGCGAATAACGGCTAAACTCGCGGGCGTGCGGACTGCATTGAGCGACCAATCTTTGCTGGTGCGTCGGAATCTGGACGTTGGACGTCAGATGTCGGATTCGATGAGGCGGCATTCCTGGGCTTGGATGAGCATAGCTGGGATTTTCGGCTGGCTCCTATCCCGCTTGCCTGCAAGAAAGAAGAAGATTTACATCCACGCATCGGACTCTCAAAAAGTGAAAAGCCGCGGAATCGGTCTGTCCGGACACATTTGGAAGGGCGCGTGGTCCATCGCAAAACCGCTGATCACGGCGTACCTGACAACCAGGATAGCTGAAAGGATGAAGATCCCCGGAGCAAAGTGGTTTTAACCTGTGTAAGCGAAAGCTCCAGCTTTTGCCTCCGCAGCCCGCGTAAGCGCAAAGCTCCAGCTTTTGCCTCCGCAGCCCGCCGCGGGCAAAAGCTGGAGCTTTCGCTTACTTTCGCCCGAACTTTTTCTCCAGCTCGCCGTACCCTATCTGAATCATGGTCGGCCTGCCATGTGGGCAGCAGTAAGGAAGTTCGCAGAGCATCAGGTCCTTGAGCAACTTTTCGACCTCGGGCAGACGCAGATCGTCGTTCGCCTTAATTGCGTGACGGCATACGGTCTTGGCGATAACGTCCTCGCCCATTCGCAAACGCGAAGTGGCCGCGGTCATCGAACGGAGTTCATCGACAAGCTGCCTGATTGCAACGCTCGGATCATCTGTTCGAAAGAATTGGGGAATGCCGTCGATCTTCAAAGTGGAATTGCCAAACGGCTCCAGAGAAAACCCCATCTTTTCGAGAGTCGGCGCGTTCGTCGTGATCCAATCGTAATCTTTTGGAGTGACATTGACCGTAAGCGGAATGAGGAGACGCTGGGTCGGCACGCCTTCCGATTCCATATCGCGCCGCAGCTTTTCAAAGAGGATCCGTTCGTGAGCTGCGTGTTGATCGACAAGGACAAGGCCCTCCCCATTTTCCATCAGGATGTATAGTTTGCCGAGAACGCCGAGAATCTTGAACTCGTAGACGGATTTGCTACTGAAGCTTGGACCCTCAGTAGGGGCGATTGATTGGCTAAAGTCAGATGGCGAGGGAGACCCTATCACAACCGGGAAAGCGGGCGGCATGGAGCTCCGCCCTCCCGGGGTCGAGTGAAATTCCGCCCAGTCTCGTCTCAGGGCGAATTGTTCGCTTGGTGGAATCAGAGGCGGGATTGGATCGGTTAGCGCCGTGTGCTCTCCCGGTTCCGGCAATTTCGTAGCCTGTGCAGGCTTTCGGAACACCTGACTCCAGCGTCCCCGGTCCGTTTCGAGTGTCTTGCGAATTGATTCCGCGACTGCGTTTCTGACTGCGTCCGGTTCCCTGAAGCGGACCTCACGCTTTGCCGGGTGAACGTTTACGTCGACTGCTTCGGGGTCCATTTCCAAGAACAAAAAAGTAACCGGATATTGCCCCTTCATCAGCGCCGTATGATAACCCTCACGCAGTCCGTGCTGGATCGTTATATTTTCCACGGGTCGACCGTT
>DASZGG010000047.1:0-3524 GCA_035939025.1 Chthoniobacterales bacterium
GATTGACTGTGAATATGATCCAGTTTAGGGAAAGCTGTGCCTATTAGCTATTTCGCCGGATATACGGTCCTGATTACAGGAGCATCGGCCGGGATCGGTTGTGAGTTCGCGCGACAGCTTGCCCCTGTAGCGCGTAAGATGATACTGGTAGGTCGCCGCACTGATCGCCTGGAGGCGCTCGAATCGGAACTTAAGTTGATCAATCCCGGGCTGGAGCTGTTCAGCCGATCTTTGGACCTTTGCCACCCAGCCGAGCTGGAACGTTTTTGCGATTGGCTGGATGAGAGCAGCCTGACAATCGATCTTTTGATTAACAACGCCGGCGTGGGCGATCATGGACCGTTCGTTGAAAGCGAATGGGAGCGTGTTAACTCCATGCTGCAGGTCAACGTCTACGCTCTGACCTACCTCACTTTCAGAGTCCTGCCCGCAATGAGAAAGGTTGGGGACGGTGCGATTCTGAATGTAAGTTCGGTCGCAGGCCTGCTGCCGGTGCCTAACAGCGCGGTGTACGCCGCGACGAAGGCGTATGTGACCAGTTTCAGCGAGGCCATTCGCGCAGAGCTGCGTTTGTCCAACATCTCTGTTACAGCGCTATGTCCCGGACCGGTCGAGACAGAATTCCTGGCACGTGCCACACGCGGATCTGACCGTCAGAAGCACAACGCTCCGGACTGGTTTGTTGTCTCCGTTCGGGAAGTTGTTCGACAAGCTTTGTTGGCCGTCAGGAAAGACCGCGCGAACGTGATTCCTGGCGTTTTGGTGAATTTGGTGATGACGATGATCGCTTTCCTTCCGATGTTTATGAAACGGCTTGTTTACAATGCGCGGGCGAGGCATCAAGCAGAGAAGCCAAGTATTCAAGAAGCCAAGAATTCGAGAAGTCTGGAAGTCTAGCCCGCAAAAAATCACGCGAAAGCCGAAGCGACGAGCTCATTGCGGGCTAGAAAGCTCGTAAACAGACGCTGCGCGTCCGTTTACGAGCCCGTTTTAACATAAATGAAGCGAAACAAACTGTTTTAAACTCTCCTCTCCAAAAAGCAGCGGAATTTTCCGGCGTAGCCGGAGAGTTCCGCTGCCACAGCCTGCATCGCGCACAAATCTCTAAGGATTTGTGCGCGATGCAGGCTAGCTATTTCTTTCCAAACCGATTCTCCGTCCCGTTCAACAGTCGCACGATGTTTCCGCGATGGCGCCAGATCGCCAGGGCTGCCATCAATACCGAGAAGGCGAGTAATAGCCAAAAATCCATCCCGGTCTTAGCGACAATCAAGAGTACGGCAATAGGCAGGACCACAGCCGCAACGATCGAGGCCAACGAGGTGTATCGGCTGATGAGAAAGACTGCGACCCAGACCGCCCCACCCGAAACGAACACCAGAGGTGGCAGTAGCGCAAGAACCGCTCCACCCGAAGTGGCAATACCCTTCCCGCCTTTGAAGCCGAGCCAAATGGGGTAGTTATGACCCAGGATGCACGCGATCGCAGCGGTGACGCCACCCAGAACGGGACTTAAAGGGAAATGTGCGGCGATCAACCCGAGGTTCACAGCGAGAAAACCCTTCAAAAAATCGCAAAAGCCGACCAGGTAGCCCCATTTCTTGCCCATGACACGGGCTACGTTCGCAGCCCCGATGTTGCTGCTGCCACGCTGGCGGATGTCGATGCCCTTTGATCGTGCCACGAGATATCCACTCGGGATCGAGCCGACAAGATAACTCAGAACGAAAATAAGGAGCCAAATCATGGGTCGTGGCAATAGAACTCAAGAACTCGAGAACTCAAGCACTCGCCGACACGCCGATACGCCGATACGTGTCCCCTTGAACCCGCCGATCCGCCGACACGCCGACACGCCGATACGTGCCCCTTTGGCGTGAGACCATTTTTATTCTTGAGTGCTTGAGTACTTGAGTTCTTGAGTGCTTGAATTCTTGGCATATGACCGACCTCACAAGCTGGCTCTTCGCCGCACTGCTATTCGTAGGTCTGGTATCGCTCGTGCTTCTTTTTCAGCACCGACTTATCTATTTTCCGGTGCGCTACTCGACAGCCCAACTGGAAGAAGCAAGAAACGCCGGTGTCCAAGAGGTTAAGTTTCAAACACGTCAAGGAAACCAAGCCGCTTTCTTCTTTCGCCAAGAGCATTGCGAAACAACCCCAGAGAACCTTTGGCTGGTGTTCGGCGGAAACGGGGACGTCGCCCTCGAATGGTTACCCATGGTTCGCTCATTTCCTGGCCCGCGTACCGGCTTTTTACTGATCGACTACCCAGGCTACGGAATTTGTGAAGGAAGACCAAATCCTCAGACGATCCTGGAGAACTCTGAACGCGCGCTTCAGGCTCTTCTGGAACAGAAGCATTGGAAACTTGACGCCGGTGCTCTGTGCGTCCTCGGACACTCGCTTGGAGGGGCTGCCGCCCTCCAATTCGCAGCCAAATACGCCGTCCGCAAAATTCTGGTGCTTTCTACCTTCACCACCATGGACGATATGGTCCGAACACAGATCCGCATCCCGCTCGGGCGCCTTCTCCGGCACCGGTTCGACAACCTGGTTTCTCTGAAAGCGATTCTCTCGCAGAATCAAGTCCCGGAGATTTGCATCCTTCACGGCGAAGCAGACGAGATCGTCCCGCCGAAAATGGGGCGAGCCCTGGCCCAATTGGACCCGAGTCGAATCAAGTTTGCGGAGGTACCGGGAGCCGGCCACAATAATATTATCCAGATGGCTCTTCCCCTGAATCTCCACGCAGGCAAAGACTGGAGCCTTCGCTTACAGAGATTTGTTACCGATGCAGGCTAAGGACAAAATCTGCCATCTATTTGCCAAAAATTGGGCAGTAGCCGGTCGACGCTTCAACTAACTTGCCAGCAGAAAGGTTCCGAGAATAGCGACACGAAAGGCTGGACGATCAAGATAGCAAATCGAACGTTTTTCTCCTTGTGTATGCAAGAAACAAACAAAAGGGATTCAACTTGGCATCTGTTCGCAGGCGTTTTGACGGCCGATTTGGGGATGTTACTGATCGGTTTGGGAGGTTGGGATGCGCTGAAGACTGAGACGCGGATTCTCATCTATGTTGGCGGCAGTCTACTCTTTTTAGGCGGGCTGTATCTAGTATGGGTAGACGCGATCAGATTGGCGGCACTTAGGCTTGAGCCTGCGTTAGAATTCACAGGGATGTATCTGGGTAAGTTCCAGCTTAATGGTTATTTATTCGAAGCGTACGAGCGGGAGGGGAACAACGGCGGAAAAGAATTTCGATTGGTCTCAACTCCTTCCGTTAGCCCTGCTCAAGAAGCGGCTTTTATCCGGTACATCATTCAAGAAGATCTGATCAACAACTTATGGCCGCAAATGAGCAAGCAGATCGAAGAGGAAGCCAATTGGGCGTTTTTATCCTAGTGCGTGCTTTCAGACAAAAAATGATTTAGACTCCGTTTCAAATCGATTATGGCGCAAGACGTTCTTCCGAATTCGGCTGCAGACCTGACGACCACGAGCCAGGAAGCTTCTCCAAC
>DASZGG010000048.1:0-12284 GCA_035939025.1 Chthoniobacterales bacterium
GATCGCGACGACGACTCCTGCACTTGTGGGAGTCGTAGTTGAGCTGATTAATGGACCGCAGTCAAAACTCGGGATGAGGCGCCGGCTGCGCTCTATTCGAGAAGATTCTGGCCTGCACGCGGAGGAAGAGGTCCTTTAAGCGCGGGCCTCTCGGAGGAAACGTATCGGCGTGTCGGCGGGTCGGCGTGAAGGCGTTTGCAAAAAGTCATCAGTTTCGTGGAGACCACTTGCTCAATACAGCCGTGTCGAAAAGCAGTCTTACTTCCCCAGACGCCGACAGATTCCGCAGATGACTGAAACCAAGGATTTTGGCGTTATCCGCTGCAAGAATGCATCCGGAACAAAAATGTAGATGCTAGAGACCGTCTTCCCTTCTCCTCTAATCTGCGAAATCTTCGAAATCTGCGGTTTCAAATTCGGAATTTGGGCTAAATTACCCAAGACCAATCGGAAATTTCGGACAAACGGTCGGAATTAGCCGGTCTTTTTCTCTTCGAGACGATTTTGATTTGCGCCTTCTCGTTGGTGACGAGTGAGTCAGAAGGGATGCTCTCCATCAAAAACACGTTGCCCCCTATGGTGGATCGCGCGCCGATTTTAGTTTCGCCTCCCAGAATTGTTGCGTTGGGGTAAACGGTTACCCAATCTTCAACGTCTGGATGCCGCTTTCCCCCTTTCTTGATGATGCCGCCTTCGTCCTTTTGAAAGCTGCGCGCACCAAGCGTGACGCCGTGATAAAGCTTCACGTGGGAACCGATCCGGCACGTCTCACCAATCACAACACCCGTACCGTGATCGATGAAGAAGTAGCTTCCGATTTCGGCTCCAGGATGAATGTCGATCCCGGTTCGACTATGCGCCCACTCCGTCATGATTCGGGGTATCAGCGGCAGCTGTTCCCGGTAAAGGATATGAGCGATTCGCTGTATCGCGATGGCCTCTATGCAGGGATATCCGACGATTATTTCGTCGAAACTGGTGCTCGAAGGATCTCCTTCATATGCCGCTTCGACATCGGTTCGCAACAGGTCACGGACACCGGGGAGCTCCCTGATCAGGTCGAAGACGATCTTTTCCGCCCGCCGGCTGGGGCACTCCGGCTCCTGCAAACGCAAACTCTTAAAGGTTTCAACCCAAAGTCTCTCGGCGACGCTCGAAATCCGGGCTGACGTAATCTCGCGCAGTTGCTCGGTTGGTATCGGCTCCTCATCATGGAATCCCGGAAACATAAGTTGGAGAAGGTCCTCACAGATTTGTGCGATCGCCCTTTTGGATGGCAGATTGGAGCCGTCGATGTTGTTAATCCCACCGATTTTTTGGTAGGAGTCAAGAATCTTCGCAATGAGCTGCGTCACGCTCTTTTCCATGGTCGCAATGAAAGGCAATGTTGTTTCGCGGGCAGGGGACAAAGATAAATCAGGATTGGAGATTGCGCCAGTTCTCGTTCTTAACTAGTTCGGGAATCGCAATGCGGATCCCAGAGACTTGGCCGCCGGTAGGCGTTGCTTTTTCGTTTCATTATACTCGCCGCCCGTTAGTTCATGCGGAACCCCTGAGAGTCTAACGGAAGCAGCGAAACCTTCGCAGGAAGTGAAACTGTCTCGACGGTAATTCTCTAAAAATCCAACAGGATCAATCGGTACGAACTAATCTCCAAAACGTTTTTGGAAAGTTGACTCGATGCCCAAATGGACCGCAGCCGAAAGTATGAACCCAAGGTTATAGTGCCGAGAGATGGTAGGGACGCGCTGCTGCGCGACCCGGCGTAGGATAGCCGAGAAAAGTGTAGAAATTTCTTGGACAGGTTTACAAACCAACTACCGGTCGGAAGAGCTAACTCCGCCGAACTCAAAAGAGTAAAACTATCTAAAGTTTCTTGCAAAGTAGGAAACCATGAATAGTATGCGCCTGTGAAATTATCTTCCTCCACTCTAAGGAAAGCAGCAGAAATTCAGGAGCGAATCGAGCATTTGCAAGCGGAACTTGACGGTTTGTTACAAACAGGCGAAGAGGCTAGTTCAGCTCCGGTGGTCGCTGCGACGGCTACTCCTACTGTGAGTCGCGGGCGTGGAAGAAAGGCTGCCGAAGTTGCACCGCCTGGAAGAGGTCGAGGCCGACGCTCCACATCGCCTACAGGCCCTCTGGCTCCGGCCGTGGTGAAAGTTCTGAAATCCAGAAATTCCCCGATGAGCGTTTCCGAAATTTTGGAGGGCCTCTTGTCAAACGGCTATAAGTTCGCTTCTCCAGAACCCAAGAAAAATCTATTTGCGCGAATCTACCGTTTAAAAGGGGTTAAGCAGGTTGGTCCCGGCAAGTTTGCCGCCGAGTAGCCCTGTGCGCGGGTGCGGCTTCCGCCCGAATGTGTAAGCAAAAGCGCCAGCCCTGGCTCCCGGCTCTTTTACTCAACCGAGGTCGGCAAAGGCTGGAGCCTTCGCTTACACTTGGCGCACAAATTGCCGCGCGTATTGGACGGTATCGATTTCTTGAACTTTTTTGTCATACCGAATCGATTTGATTCGTGGAAACCGTAGAGCGAGCCCGCTCGCATGGCGATCGCTCGGCTGAACGGCATCAAAAGCGACCTCCAGAACTATCTCAGGAGTAACCTCGCGAAAATGGCCTTCCTTCCGGATAGTGGTTCGAAGGAAGTGCTCCGTTAGCTCCTCGATTTCCTCGTCTCGAAGTCCGGAATAAGCTTTCCCAATTGTTTGCAATGCGCCGGTTTCTTCGTCTCGAACGGAAAACGTATAGTCACTGAGCACATGACTGCGTTTGCCGTGGCCCTGTTCGACGCCGACTATTACGACATCGAGGGTTGCTAGCTCTTTTTTGAATTTGATCCAACTGCCGCCACGACTCCCAGGCGTATAGAGGCTGTTTGCGTCTTTGATCATCAAGCCCTCCTGGGATTGATACCTGGCTTTCTGATATGCTTCGTCTATGTCCTTGATAGAGGCAATTTCCAGTATTGGAGAGACTCTGACTCGATCCGGAAGCATCAGCTGGCTTAACCGTCGCCGTCGCTCGCTCAATGGTGTTCTTAATAGAGTCTCGCCGTTCAACCGGAGCAAATCAAACACCATATAGAGGACTGGAATATCTTCGGTTTCGAAAAAGTCGAGAGTGCGCTTCCTCCCGAGCCGTCGTTGCAGATCAAAGAATGAGAGTTTTCTGTCCGGGCCGAATGCCACAAGTTCGCCATCAAGAATTAGATCTTCGGCGAATCGAAGTCCAGCCAGCTCCGGAAATTCCTGAGAAATATTGCGCAAATCACGGCTATAGAGTTCCGTCCGAGAAGAGGTTGCGTGAAGCTGGGCCCGAATTCCATCGTACTTCGCCTCGGCGAGAGCAGTTTGTGCCGTGAACTCCGACCGCACACGATCCCAGATCGTTTCGGCGGTAGATTCGGGAATCGCTAACATACATCTGACCGGCCGAAACAGCGTGAGGTTGGCGGCACTAAGTCGATTTGTTTTCGCGAGTTGGGCCGTCTCACCGATATCTCCTGTTAGCATATTTACTTCTTTGACCTGTTCAAGGCTCGCTCCGAATGCGGTCGCGATCGCTTCTTCTAACAGGCCTTCCTTCAAGCCGATGCGGAGATCTCCTGTCATGATGCGGACAATGTAGTTACCGGATTCGTGGTCAACCGTCCGGAGCCAATCAGTAAGGAGCGCCGTTTTCGCGACGGTGCCGGTAGCATTCTGCATAGCAGCGAACCGCTCGGAAACCTCCCGGATAGATATTTCCCTGCCGATTGTTCGACCCAACAATACTTCGTAAGCAATCCGGCCGGCATCTCCGTATCCTGCGGAAATACTGCGAAAACGTGATTCGCTCAGGCCGCTTGCCTGGATCAATGCTTTGCGGATGACCGCCCAGCCGACTTGCAACGTTTTTCCGATCGTGCGGGAAAAAGCGCGTCCAGCGAGGAATGTGGCAACGACAGGTAGTTCTTCGTCCGTCAGCGAGACCAGGTAGTTGGATAGAGTTTCAATTTTTCCGAGCTTGCCTGTCAGGCGTGCAATCTGGTTGCAGATTTTAGTGAACTGAAGAAACCCGGATTCGGGCAAATCGTTGATCTCCTGAATCGGGATCGATTGAGCCGCAGGTGCGCTTAACGGAAGTGCAAATTCGAGCTGATTATCGTCGCCAAGACTCCAGGCCTCGATACCTCTGCGCCGGAGGTCTTCGGCGAATTCACGGGCGAACCCATGGACGGTGAAGACCCGCTTCGGTTGTATCAACTCTACATATCTTATCAAGTCTGGATAATCTGCGTGATCGGACAACGGGAACGCGGCATCACACTGGTATCGATGAATTGTCGCCGGATCGAGCGCCCAGCCGGTCAGGATCGCCGTTCGCCGGTTCTTGATTCGTTGAACCAGCTTTGTCCGATTCGCGGTCGGGGGACAGATGACCACACTACCAGCGGCTCGACTTTCATCGTACGGAAAATATGCAGGGAGTGGTCGGTGCAGCTCCTCGTAAAGTTTAGTCATTTTGTAGACGCTTGGATGTAGCAGAATCCGGAGCCCGCTTCCGTTAAGCGCCGATAGAATTTCCTGTGCTTTTCCTAACGAGTAACCGAACAGGATTGGTACGAGGTCCTCTTCAAGGGTCTCTACACAAAACTTCGTCAATTCGGCAATCACCTGCTCAAATGGCGGGAATATATATTTAGGCAGCCCGTAGGTGGTCTCCATGATCAAGGTGTCCGCGTGCAGCCATTCAATAGATTCAGCGGACTTCCCTTGCCTCAACTTGAAGTCTCCGGTGTAGAGTAGGGATTCGCCTCTCAATTTGATGTGGACCTGGGCTGAGCCGAAAATATGCCCTGCGGGCAGCAAGGTGACCGAGGCACCGCGAAAATACACCTGAGAGCGGAATGGGAGTAAGTGTTCGACTCTTGCGCCCGGCAATCGAGTCGCCATCAGTTTGGCCGTGATTTCCGACAGAATGACTTCCCGATGATTCCCGATGTGGTCGGCGTGTGCGTGCGAAACAAATGCCGTGTCGCGCTCATCCTGCGGATCTAACCAGAGATCTAACTCCGGAAGGAAAATCCCGCGTTCGAAGGTGACCTTCATCATCTCAATTTATTCACTTTGGAAAGTAAACCTAGTGTACCGTCTCACATATCATGGTGATGTCGTTGCGTTCACAATGGGGATGACTCTTTGCAAACGCCCACACGCCGATCCGCCGACTCGCCGATACGTTTCCTCCGAGGGCCAACTCTTCCGTTATTGAAGAAACTCCTGATTGACACCTCGGTGGCTTCGGAGTTTGATCGCTCTTCATGAGATGTCTGGTCCTTGGGGCATTCTTGGCCATGCTGGCCGGAGTTATCATAATTAGAGCTGAGAATCCGTTGCCGATCGAGAGTGCCAACGTGTTGCCGGAAGCGATCAGTGACGATTTTGAGTTCCGAAAGTTCGAAATATTTCGCAACGCGCCTATTGTTCCTGGCGCGACTCCAATCCCGACGAAGGATCTGATGGTCGACTTCGAGCGGAAACACCGCCTCTGGGGAGCGCTCCTTGCTGCCGACGTTTCAGCCAAGACAGGCCAATATTTCACCTTTTTCTGGCGTGCCAAAAGATCTGCAAACATCACCATTCGCTTGGAATATCGGCAAGCTAATTTGAAGAACTACGTGCAGGCCAGGGAATTGTATTACGCGAATGCGAAGGGGAACCATAATTCAGAATTTGCGATCGTCGGAAATGATTACGAGAACGACGGGCCGATTACTTCTTGGAGAGCGATTTTGATCGAGAATCGAAAAATTGTGGCGCTTCTTCAGTCTCGAACATGGCTATGAGGTCGCTTGCGAGTCTTGAATTTGACACCTAAACACGAGGGAAGATATATTTCGGGAGTTCTGTGAATTCGCCACCTACCATCTTGGTTGGGATAACGAGCCGAGCTGTCCATGTCAGGGTGGAGGGCAAAGGTTCGTTCCAGAACAGCCCTGCTTTGAAGGAGTTCTCAAAGCACATGTTGGAGCGGGGCTACCGCCATTTTGTAGTAGATTTGAACAGCTGTACCGTAATGGATTCGACCTTTATGGGCACACTGGCGGGAATTGCATTGCGTCTGCGAGAGTTTGGTAACGGTTCACTTTTGGTCCGCAATGCCAACGAGCGTAACTGGGATCTGCTCCAGAACTTGGGGTTAAACAACCTGTTCGACGTGGAGTCGAAGGGGTCCGAGTTGGTAACGGAGAACCTGGTTGGGGCTTCTCCCTTGGAAGCTGATCATTCGATCGATCGTTCGGACCAGGCAGAGTGCATGATTGAGGCACACGAGGCTCTGGTCGACGCTGATCCGGAAAACTTCGCACGATTCAAGGATGTACTCGAGTATTTGAAACAAGATCTTCGTGCTGGTTCCAAATAGCCTAATTCAATGTGGTCCTTTTTGCTCATAGGACTACTCACCGCCATTGTCATCGTACTGATCGCAATAGTTCTCAGGCAGGTCCGGATAATCGAGGAACTCAAGCGAGCACGAGAAGAATTACAGGTTGAAGAAAACAGGGTTTTCGATTTTTTGCACGGTCTGGGTGAAGCCTTCTCAGACGACTTGCGCTCCTCTGATCTGCATCGGTTAATCGTCGAAGGAGCGACACGAATTACAGATGCGCATGGGGGGGCGCTCTATCTGGTGGACCGGACCGGTAAGTTCCTGGTTCCGAGTTTTATTTCGAAGGATTGTCCCCCTCTCGTCGAAGTTCCGCGGCATATCTCCCAGCAAAGTCTAAATTCGCCGCTGGCGCTGGAGAGTTATCTCCGACTCCATACGGTAAAATCTGGTGAGGGTCTGCTTGGCGCAGTTTGGGAGCGAAAGGAGCCCCTGTTTCTCTCGAGCAGGGATGCGGATCCTCGCCTTGAACGCCTTAGGCATTCCGCTCTTGAGATGGATTCGGTGATGATTGGTCCACTTGTCTATGGTAACCAGAATCTTGGGGTGCTGGCGGTCGCGAATGGGCCGATGACCACACCCTTTTCTCCTTCGGATTTTGTGGTTTTTCAGTCGATTGTCGAGCAATCGGCATTCGCGCTCTACAATGCGGTGGTCTATTCGGAGGCGAGCGAGAAAAGAAGGATCGACCGCGATTTGGATGTGGCCCGCGATATTCAGCGAATCCTGTTACCGAACGCTGCACCTGCATTTGAAGGGTTTGAAATTGCCGGACTCAATATCCCTGCGAGCCATGTGAGCGGCGATTACTACGACTACATAAAATTGGATGATCAGAGTCTTGGGATAGCGATCGCGGATGTTTCCGGCAAAGGAGTGCCGGCTTCCTTAATCATGGCCATGTGCCGCAGCGTGTTGCGCTCGGTTGCTCGCTCGAGTCAATCTGCCGCCGCGGTATTACACGAATTAAATCGCCAACTCTATCCGGACATCAAGGAGGATATCTTTGTCAGCCTGGCTTACCTGATTGCCAAAAAGGCAGATCCCGAACTTGTCCTGGCCAGAGCCGGTCACGATGCGCCGTTACATTACCGCGTGAAGGATAACTCCGTGGTAAAGATTAACCCGCCCGGTATGGCGCTAGGAATTGACAGCGGAGGCGTTTTCAATAGGGTAACGGGCGATTTCAAGGTCCGCCTTGAAACCGGTGATTGCTTAATTTTGTATACAGATGGCGTGACCGAAGCTTTAGACGTCAATGGCTTGGAGTTTGGAATATCGAGGTTGATCGAGGCGATTCAGGCCGGTGCTGCTGACGGAGCTCCAGCGATCTTAAGTCGCGTGACCGGCGACTTGAAGATGTTTGTAGGCAGCCATCCGCAGAATGACGATATTACGCTAATCGCGATTCGGAAGTTATGAGTAAGGGTGACCCAGAGAAAGAATTTGAATTGGAAAACAAGTTGATTGAAGAAATGCCACCTGCTCCGCAAGCGGCAAAGTTAAATGCCTCTTCGGAAACGTCGGCTGGAACGAGAAATCCGGAAGCAGTGTCCCGGCTCAGTGAGGAACCGGTGAAGGAAGAAGGCGCAGGAAGTAGTTTCAAGCAGACGAGTGATGCCCGGGAGCAACCTGGACAATTGAAGATGGAGCTGGACAAATACAAGGATATCGCCCTTCGTTCGGTTGCTGATCTCGATAACTATCGCAAGCGGATGGCTCGAGAAAAGGACGACGCGATCCGCTACGCCAACGCCAATTTTCTAGAACGATTGATTCCGATTCTCGATAATTTTGACCTGGGTCTTCAGGCGGCCAAAGGGGGAGGAAGTCAGTCGGCGGTTATTGACGGAATGACGATGGTGTTCAAGCAGTTGCAGGAATTTCTGGCCAGTTGCGGTGTGGAAACGATTGACGCGACTGGAGAACATTTTGATCCGAATTTGCATGAGGCGCTCGCCCAAGAGGAGAACGCCCAAGTCGAAGAGGGCGTTGTTATCCGACAGCTCCGGAAAGGATACAAATTGAAGGATCGATTGATTCGTCCCGCGAACGTAGTGGTTTCAAAGGGGGCGCCCGTTGGCGAGGATCCTGCAAAGACCGGCGCTAACCCGCAAGAATCACGCAAAAGCCGAGGCGACGAGCTCATTGCGGGTTAGTACGAATGGCTACGAAACGAGATTATTACGAAGTCTTGGGAGTTGATCGGAATACAAGCTCCGAGGACATCAAGAAGGCTTATCGCAAACTTGCCGTAAAGTATCATCCGGATAAGAATCCCGGCGACAGTGGCGCTGAGGAGAAATTCAAGGAGGTTGGGGAGGCTTACGAGGTTCTGATCGACGAGAACAAGAGAGCCGCCTACGATCGATTTGGACATGCGGCATTCGGCCCTGGGGCTGGTGTTGGCCGTGGAGCTGGCGGCTCTGGTGGTGGTTTCCACGATCCGTTCGATCTGTTTCGTGAAGTGTTTGGGATGGGTTCTGAGGGAGGCGGGGGGATTTTTGACCAGATATTCGGTTCCGGCATGGCCTCGCGAGATCGGAGCGGGCGTCAACGCGGTTCTGACCTAAGGTACGATCTGCAAATCACTTTGGAGGAAGCCTCGTTCGGGACCGAGAAGGAAATCGAAATCCTGAAGCACGAAACTTGCTCCCGATGCGGCGGATCGGGAGCGGAATCAGGCTCTCGCGCAACGACCTGTTCAACCTGTCAGGGCCGCGGCCAGGTCATTACTTCGCGCGGATTTTTCCAGGTCTCACAAACCTGTCCGCGTTGTCGTGGAACCGGACAGTTGATCGAGCGGCCGTGCCGTGACTGCGGCGGTGACGGCAGGCTGGAAAAGAGGTCGCGCATCAAGCTTAAGATTCCGGCCGGAATCGATGACGGCGCCCGTCTCCGCTCTTCTCGCAATGGTGAGGCCGGAATCCGAGGAGGTCCAACGGGTGATCTTTACGTGGTGATTCACGTTCGTGAGCACGAGATCTTTACTCGCGAGGATGACGATCTGTATTGTGACATTCCAATCTCATTTGCCACTGCGGCTTTAGGCGGCGAGGCGAAAGTGCCGACGATTCAGGGTCAGGCTCTATTGAAAATCCCTGCTGGTACCCAGAGCGGAACGCAGTTCCGCCTTCGCGGTCATGGCGTACAAAACATGGACACCAAGAACAGAGGAGATTTGCGCGTTCGAGTCATCGTTGAGGTGCCGACCAGATTGAATGGCGAACAGAGACGGAAGCTTGAGGAATTTGCGTCTTCGTGCGGCGACGATAACAGCCCCATGCACAAGAACTTCTTTGAAAAGGCTAAGGATTTTTTCCGTTAGTCGGTGAGTGTGCATCGGTTCTATATTCCGCCGGAGCGGTGGAAGCATCTGGTCTTAGATGATGCTGAGTCGCATCATTGCATAGACGTGCTCCGGCTCGGCGTCGGCTCGCGTGTCGTGATCTTTGACGGTCACGGGTCAGAGATCACTGCCGAGATAACGGCTGTCGGAAACGGAAGAGCCCATCTGAAAGACTTGATGTCTGTGAAAATGGAACCTCTTCGCTGCGCCATCACTCTTGCACAAGCGATTCCCAAGGGAAAAAACATGGAATTAATTGTCCAGAAGGCTACGGAACTTGGCGTCGCGAAAATAGTTCCGCTCCTCTCCGATAGGGCGGTCGTGCACCTGGGTGACGACGAAGCGCGGAAGAAGAGGGAGAAGTGGCATCAGGTCGTGATCGAAGCGGCTAAACAGTGCGGTCAAAACTGGCTTCCGGAAGTTGCAGAGCCGATCACACCTAAGAAATTTTTTGCTGAGTTCGATCGGTACGAACTTCCATTGATCGCGTCTCTGCAGCATGATGCGCGGAGTTTCAAGGTTACGTTGGCCGAGTTTCGTGAACAACATGGACGACGTCCCGGTTCCGCTCTTATTCTCATCGGACCGGAAGGCGATTTCACGCCGGCAGAAACGTCATTGGCCAAAAGAGCCGGGTGTATCCCAGTTAGCCTTGGGCCGATCGTACTGCGAGCCGAAACGGCCGCAATCTATAGTTTAAGCGTGTTGGCGTATGAGCTGCAAGGCCAGGAAGCGTAAGCGGAATGTACAGCCTTTTTCCTTGCCAATGATTTCCTCCAGAAGGATTCTCCCAGTCGTGATGCGTGGCGGGTGGGTATGCACTTCGTTGTTGTTTTTGTTAGCGTGTAACGCGCTCGGCTTCGATTGGACGCTCATTAAGCACGACGGACGCGACTACGTGCCCGTTGAAGATGTGGCGAAGTTCTATAGCTTCACCCAAGCCGACTATGCGAACGACACCGTTAATCTCGAGGGCGCTACTCTCCGGATGCAAGGCGCAGTTAACGCGCGGGAGTTATATCTGAACGGACTCAAGTTCATTCTCAGTTTTCCAATCATTAAGGTGGATAACAAGATCCTGATGTCCAGGATGGATCTAAGCAAGCTCGTGGAGCCGGTCCTGCGTCCGGCGAAAATCTCGACCGCGCCTGTTCATACAGTGGTTCTCGACGCGGGACATGGCGGCTACGATCAGGGCGCCTTCAGCATATTAGGGAACGAGAAAGACTTTGCGCTCGACGTCGTGGAGCGTGCGCGGGATCTATTGACAAAAGCAGGGTTCAACGTTCGTCTGACTCGGTCGGCGGATGTATTTGTTCGGCTGGAAGACCGAGCCGCATTTACAAATCGGCAATCGAACGCGATTTTCGTGAGTGTGCACTTTAACGCTGGGGCGCGTGAGGATGCAGGCGGGGTGGAGACCTATAGCCTTGCACCACGCGGAGTGCCCTCTACGAACAACGCGAACGTGAGTTTGGTGGATTTCCAACCTTGCATTGGTAACCTACGGGACCCCGAAAATATCGCTTTAGCAACGGCGATGCACGCAGCACTGATTACCAAACTAAGAGTTAGTGATCGAGGGATCAAGCGAGCTCGTTTTATAGTCCTGCGCGACTGCAACATCCCGGCAGTGCTCATTGAAGGAGGTTTTTTGACGAACGCTCAAGACCGTGTTCGGATCGCGACACCGATTTACAGACAGATGTTGGCTCAGGCGATTCTCCAGGGGGTGCTCTCTTACAACCGTGCGGTGCGACGACACGAAGCTCCGGATCAGATGATGGTCAGACGTGGCGATACCTCTGAGCAGCCAGCGACCGATCCGGGAGCGTCCGTTTGGGACCCGCTTAGGCCGAATGCTTATACCCTCCCTGAAGATGCGCGAAAGTGAGTCTTCGCTTCGGCCAATTGGAGTATTTGACTCTGGTACTGGTGGCCTGACCGTCGTTCGCGCGTTGCGCGATCTGCTGCCGCACGAAGATATTTTTTACATCGGTGATACCGCGAGATTACCTTACGGCGGCAAGAGTAAATCGACGATCGAACGGTACAGTATCGAAATCAGCGGCCTATTGCTGGCCGAGAACGCCAAGATGATTGTCGTTGCTTGTAATACCTCCTCTTCGTTAGCTATCTCAAAGCTTCAGGAATTGTTGAAAGCTCCTGTGGTCGGGGTCATTGCGCCGGGTGCCCGGGCGGCGGTGAAAGAGACGCGGATCGGTCACGTCGGAGTGATTGGGACAAAGTCGACTATCCAGAGTGGGGCTTACGAGAGGGCCATCCATGCCTTGAATTCCGATGTTCGCGTGACCAGCCAAGCGTGTCCGCTGCTTGTACCGCTGGTCGAAGAGGCCTGGTTGAACGAAGAGGTTACTCGAGAAGTACTGCATCGCTACCTCGATCCCGTGGTCGAGGCGGGTGTCGACACGCTCGTTTTGGGGTGCACGCATTATCCTTTGCTTGCGCCTTTGATCCAGGAGGTTGCCGGCCCCGGAATACG
>DASZGG010000049.1:0-5844 GCA_035939025.1 Chthoniobacterales bacterium
CTGAATACGCTCAGGAAAAGCGGATCGGCGGGGGAGATGGCTCAGCGCCGGCGTTCAACGAAGATCATCCACTGTTTCGCGCCATTCGCGCAATGATTTCGGTTCGAAAGAAGAACCCGACGCTGCAGGGTGGGATTCAGATTGTGCGTTACGCGGAAGACAAACCCGGAATCTTTGCCGTTTCCCGAATTGATCAAAAGCGGCGAGAAGAAATGTTGGTGGTTTTCAATAATTCAGGAGAAACGCACAGAGCGAATATCAAAGTCTTTTCTGCGGCGGGCAATTGGGAACGTGTCTTTGATTCCGCTGCCAAAGGGACCAGCTTCGGTCCGGGTCCGGTTAATACACTTACCATCGAGCTTGCGCCCTGGTCGACTCTGGTGCTCCGCAATCAGCAGTCGATAGAGGCCGGTACGGAACAACCGGGCGAGCTGCATTTGGAGGCGAATCGAAACAGCGAAGTCGAGGAGCGTTGGGAAATTAAGGCTGAGGCCACTGCTGAGAGGGTCATGTCGGTGGCGTTTGGCGTGCGTGCGAAAGGGGAGACCAATTACAAATTTCTTGGTACCGCGGATTCGCCTCCGTACCGAGTTTTCCCGACATGGGACGCGGTGCCCAACGCTTCCGAACTCGAATTCAAGGCCGTCGCGCGGGATTTGTTTGGCCAGGAACTGACGGCGGAATTCGATTGGCAGCGACGGGTGCCGAAAGGCGGGCAGTAAGAAGTGGCTGGTGGCTAGTGGCTAGTGGCTGGTGGCTGGTGGCTGGTGGCTGGTGGCTGGTGGCTGGTGGCTGGTGGCTGGTGGCTGGTGGCTGGTGGCTGGTGGCTCGGCATCTCCAATTCCAATAATTTAGAATCTGGAACCCAGAAATCACGAGCGAAAGTCGCGCCAGATCGCTAGCCACCAGCCACTAGCCACTAGCCACTACGTTAGTCCGGGAATGATTTGTGGAGCCAGTTAAGCGGGAACCGGTTTCCTGGGCAGTCGGTCGGGCGGGGGTTAATTTCTTTATGTCCCCGGACGATTGAATATCTTCCATCAACTTTGCCGACGCGCCGGCGGAGATACCGGATCAATTCATCGAGAGCCTGATACTCTGCCTTTGTCGGTAAATCGCGGTTGAAATCACCGACCAGGCAAATGCCGATCGAGATATAGTTGAGATAATCGCTGTGGACATGGCCGCCGTTGATTTGCCGCACCCAGCGGTTTCCGATTTCAATCTGGCCATTGCCGGAGGAGGTGCCGTTACCAATGACGAAATGGTAGGCAAGACCGTTCGGCATCTTGCGCACATGGCGATGATAATAGTCGAAGATGCGGGCGTTACCCTGGCGAGTACCGCTGTTATGCACGATGATGTATTTCCATCTGTTACGCGCGACCCGCGCATCGTCGATCGCCTTGCGGACTGCAGGAGTGAGGTATTGCCAGAGGATGCCTCCGCCGCCCGGAGCTGGTACAAGGTTTTGCCCTTCTTCTGCTCCAGACTTTTGGACAACGATCGATTCGTCGCTGTCACTTTTGCCAAAGAAAAACCAATGTCGCTTTTTTTTCGGAGTTGGCGAGGGAGTCTCTTTTTCAATCGTCGGAGTCGATGGAGTTTCATTTTTCCCCGCCTCGGCCTGCTGAGAGGAGGCGGATTCCTCCTCTCGTTCGGCCGTAGGTCGAGAGATTGTTGCACCCGGGCTCGGGGATTTGTGAGCCGTCGCTTCCGGCGTTCCAGCGGGATATAACTGTTTGAGCGGCGATGGGGCCGGGCTCGGCGTTGGTTTCGGAGCGAGCGTTGGGCTTGGGACAATCTCCATCTGCTGGCGACTTTTCAAAAAGAGTTCGCGCAAACGCTTTTCTTCGTCTGATTGTTGGCCGATGCCTTGCATTGATCCGAGCGCCAACAAGAAGAACGCGGACAAAAGAAGAACTTTCGGCCTGCGCACCTGAGAACTGACTGTACCGGGATTACAAAATTCCAATCATCGCTCCTTCAGGGTGTTCGGCGGCCGGGAAACCAAACCTGTGCTTCGCGGTAGTTTTACCAACGGCCGGCGATCTCAAATTCGCTGGAAGGTGTCGTTTCTATCGTTTAACCTCAACGTTTTAATGTGTATCTAAGCAAATTCAGGCGCGGAAACGCAAACGGCTCCGTAACTTTTTTCCCAATAGATGAAGAAAATCCTGATTTTTACCGCTGGCTTTGGTGAGGGGCATAACACCGCCGCGCGCAATATTCGTGACGCTCTCGAACATATTGCACCGGATGAAGCGAAGGTGGAGGTACTCGATCTTTTCGATACTTGCTATGGAAAGCTGAACGATTTTTTCAGGAAAGCCTACATTGCCGCAATCAACCGAACGCCGCGAGTCTGGGGCAAGATTTACAACGTCATCGACGGTACCCAGTTCGTGGAATCGAATATGATGATGCTCGCCAAGATGAAGCGCGCGATGAGCGATGTGCTTGCGCATCTGGAGCCCGATGCCGTGGTGTCGACCTACCCGATCTACAACTACGTTATCGATGCGATCTACGCTGATGGACGGTCCAGAAATTTCTCGCAGATCACCGTGATCACAGATTCCATCACCGTGAACTCGGTCTGGTACCGCTGCGTGAGCGACTATTTCCTGGTATCAAACGACGATACAGCGGACGTCTTGCGAAATGCAGGGGTTCCGGAACAGCAAATTCGGATTTTCGGATTTCCGGTCACGTACCGTTTCGCAGAGATGCCTGATGATCGGTATCGGATTGGTGAGAACGGGCGACGACGCATTTTGTACTTGATCAATTCCGGGAAGAAAGAGGCTCCTGCCCTGGTGCGTCGCCTGTGTAAGCGGGCCGATATCCAACTAACGGTCACCGTCGGCCGGGATTCATCGCTTCGAAGGGAGATCGAGAGCGAGGTGAATGCGCTGACGGATCCCGTGGAAATACTAGGCTGGACGAATCGGATGCCCGAGCTTTTGACGAGCCATCACTTGGTGATCACGAAGGCGGGGGGCGCAAGTGTTCAGGAAGCCATCGCCGCTCGGACTCCGGTGATCATCAGCCAGGTTGTACCGGGCCAGGAGGAAGGGAACGCTCGCCTGATCGTCGAGAACGAGTGTGGCTGCATCGCTCCGGATCCTGAAGCGATCCTGGGAGCCCTCAATAGCGCATTCACTCACGGAGAGAAACGGCTGAAGAACTGGGTGGCCAATATTTCGAAGTTGAGTAAGCCGGATGCTTCGCTTCAGATTGCGCGCTTTATTCTCGAGTTGGCTGTACCCGAAAACGCGCCGCCGAAGAAACTGTCGCATCTTCTTCCAGCGCAGCCGATGGGAAGAGACGGCCGATCTATTCTGCTTTGCGATCTGCACACGCACAGCATCTATTCAGACGGTAAACTCAGCGTTCGCGAACTGGTCGATTTCTACGGTCAGCGGAGTTTCGATGTGCTCTGTGTAACGGACCACATCTGCGATCACACGAAGTTGCTCGGGAAGATGGCGAATTTGACCGGCTTGGTTTTGACGCTGGACCAGCTAGAAGAATACTTCGAGACCATTGAACGCGAAAAGAAACGGGCGCTAAAGAAATATGGGATGATTTTGATGACCGGACTTGAATTCAACAAAGATGGCCTCACCAAAAGAAGCTCGGCACATCTGTTGGCAGTCGATTTAAAAAGGCCGATTGATCCGGGTCTCAGCATCACTCAGACAATCGCTGAAATCCACGGCCAAGGCGCCTTGGCGATTGCGTCTCATCCTCACGAGTTCAAGACCCATTGGGGCAAAAATACGCTTTATTTTTGGGACAACATCGATCAATACGCGCCGTTACTGGATGCCTGGGAGGTGGCGAACCGGGACGATATCTTTAACCCGATCGGTCTAAAGCGATTGCCATTTGTTGCGAACAGCGATTTCCATAAGCCGAAACATATCTATTCGTGGAAAACCGTTCTATTTTGCGGGAAGGACCCGGAAACGGTTAAGCAATGTATCCGTATTAATCGGGATGTTTCGATCACTCTTTATCGCGATCATCGCATCGGCTTCGGATACGGGGATCTCGAGCAGGCAGCTCGTCTCGACCATGCGAGCGAGGAACCCGGGAAAGGAATCCTGCCGTTTCCCGCGTATCACATGAAGCTCGCATAATGAAGATCGAGGCACTGATATTCGACATAGGCAACGTCGTCATCTCCTTCGATTGGCAAGCGGCTGAAGGTCGGCTACGAATCCGCTCAGGAAACCGAAAGACCTCGATGAGAGAAGACATCAGGGGGCTGATCAATCGGTTCGAGGTGGGAGAGATTCCTCAGAAGGTGTTTGTCCCTATGGCCGCTCGCGCGATCGGATTTCAGGGGGACGAGCAGGAATTCATCGCGATTTTTAACAGTATATTTAATTCGAATCCGCCGATGGAACGAAGCATTCAGCAGCTGGCGGCGCGTTTTCCTCTCTATTTGCTTTCAAACACCTCGGAACTGCATCTCGCCTATCTGCAACAAAATTTTAAGGTTTTGCAGCATTTTCAAGACGGAGTGTATTCGTTCCACGCTAAATGCACAAAGCCAGACCGAAAGATCTTTGAGGTCGCTGTTAAGCAATTTGATGTGACGCCGGAGAGCACGATTTACATCGATGACCTTGAGGCGAACGTGCGTTCCGCTTCGGATCTGGGATTTCACGCGATTCGATATGAATGGAGGGAGCACGTCAACTTCGAGCGCCGACTCGCCGAATTTGGGATTCAGATTTAAGCCTGTCAAGTTGTAAGCGAAGGCTCCAGCCTTTGCTAGACAAGGAGCTAGGAGGGCAAAGGCTGGAGCCTTCGCTTACGTTTGCAGGCTAGCGGTTCTGGCTGGCGAATTGCGCAAGTTCGTCGGCCTTTTTGTTCAGATAGTCGGCGAACCGCTTTTCTTCGTCGGGACTGAGTTCGCCGCCTAGCTTTTCACCTTTGGTTTGGAGTTCCCGGGCGCGTTGAATCACAATCTGGTACTTGGTCATATCGCCCTGTTTCATCGCTTGATAAGCCGCTTCGAAGTCATTGATGTAGGCGTCATAACTTTGTAAATACTCGTTGGCAGGTTGGCTGCTCAACGTCGGTCTAGCGTCCGAAGTCGCCGCCGAAGGAGACGAGGCAGGAGAGGGCGTCGGTGCAGTTGTTTGCGGCGTTTCTGTCGGCATGCTGGCAGGCGTCGCAGACGGAGTGGTGGCAGGAGTTGGAGTGTTGGTCGGAGACGACAGTGGGGTTGCGCTTGATAGAGGTGTTGGAGAGCTTGCTGACTGGCCGCCGGACGTCTCTGCTGACTTCTGCTCACATGCGACGACGAGAAGGCTGGCCATGGCTATGGGAAGGGTAAAAAGTGTTTTCACGCCAATAAATACCGACGCATGAGCGGTATTGTTATTCAAGGCGAGAAGTGCGGAGGCTATTATTCGGGCAAAATGCACGACGGTGGGCCTCGAGAGAGCGTAAGGGGTCGACCGAGGTAAGGCCGCCGGATCGCTCGGTAGCAACTGTGTTTAAAAAATAGAAATAAAGTCACTCGGGTGGCTCAACGCCTAGCGGAGTGCCAGAAAAAATCCGGCATAACTCGCTTCGCTCGGCCTTCGGCACTTATTCCGTTTTTTTCTGGCACTCCGCTAGGCGTTGAGCGGTTGGGTGACTAGGGCTTTGCAAGGCAAAGTCCTTGTGGTGAGGGGTGTTGGTCGGCTAGCTTGCGGAGCAGGGCATTGAGGCAGATGAGCAGTTTGCGCATCAGCGCCGTCAGAGCCACTTTTTTGAGTTTGCCGGCTTTGAGCAGGCGCTCGTAAACCTCCTTCAAGACAGGATTGTGACGGCTGGCGC
>DASZGG010000050.1:0-6227 GCA_035939025.1 Chthoniobacterales bacterium
ATGTGCACGATGGAGGTTCACATTCCGAAATGCCCGACAAAAATGGGTGAGCGGGAAAAGCTCAGAGCACATGCGGACCGGTCTCGGCAGTTGGTTCAATGGAGCAAACGCGCCTGACAACAGCATGACCGGCAGAAGGAAGAAAATTGAAAGCTGAATTGCCTGGCTCTGAGTACGCGAAAACACGGAAATCAGTAAACCGAGTCCGAGCGAAAATAATAAAAACAAGAAGCAGGTCAGCGAGAGTAGTAGCGGCTCGGCGAATTTGACGCCAAAGTGCAAGTTGCCGACAGCGATCGTGCTGGCGATCAAAAACATCGAAATGACAAGGTAAGGTAACACTTTCCCGATGACGATCTCCGACTGGCGAAGTGGAGTGACCAGCAACTGAGATAATGTTCCGACTTCTCGTTCTCGCGTGACTGTGCTCGCAATTAAAGTTACCGTAAGCAACTGCAGGATCAAACCGACGATACCCGGCATGACATAGTCGATGAACGACAGCTTCGGATTATAGAGAGTTTCAGTTTTGACATCCCACGGAGTCATCATCGAACTAAATTCATGTCTGATATCTACCGGGAGTTGTTTTCCGAGGTCTATGATTTCGTCTGGTAGATTCTCGATGAGGTTGTCTCTCTGTTTGCCTTGATAATCCCCGAGTGTTTCCTGCAGCTCTCCCTGAACCGAAGGCGCGGTATTCGTGTCTGTTCCGTCTAAGACAGCGCGGATAGAGAGTGGATCTCCGTCGGTTAGTCCCCGACCCCAGCCTGGCGGAATCACAATAGCAGCTTGTACCTGGGCCGGGAACAGTTCGACCTTACCCTCCGGGTCACCACGCCATGGCATCCAATCGAAAGTGTCCTTTCCTTTGAGCAGATCCAGGAACTGCTGGCTTTCCTTGCTGTGATCTGCATCGAAATACATCGCAGGAACATCTCGGATCGTCGAATTCTCGAAGGCATGCCCGAAAAGAAACGTAAAAAAAGGTGGCAACACGACGATGAGCAACATCACGCGTCTGTCTCGCCAAACGTGGATAAACTCTTTGTAGGCGATTGCCAGGATCGCATTCCATGAAATCATATACTGACCCCAACCTCCGCCGGGTCTCTCTGATCCCGGCGCTGCAGATAGTACCCCTGAGAATAAGCTTGGAAGACGTCCTCCATGTCAGGCTCGACCCAACTGTATCCCAGGAACTTCAGTTTAGGAAATGGCCAATGGTTTTGCCACGACCTTAGCAATGCATCCGGATCTTCTACGCGGATTCGCAAATTTCCGCTCCGGAGATCTGCTCCGTAAACTCCATCCAGTTTGCGGAATTCGAACATCGCGGTCATGGCAGGTTCAACTTGGAGCTCGAGAATATGCCCGGTAAGGCTCTCCTTTAGATCTCGTGGCGAACCTTTTGCGATCAGACGACCTCGATCGATAAACGCTACATCCGTACAGCGTTCAGCCTCATCCATATAGTGAGTCGTAACAAAAATGGTCGTGCCCTGCTGGCTAAATTCGTAAAGCAGGTCCCAGATCTGCTGGCGGTGCGACGGATCCAAGCCGGCAGTTGGTTCGTCCAGAAAAAGCAGTTCCGGCTCATGAATTAGCGCGCAAGCAATCGCAAGAAGTTGCTTGTAGCCGCCAGACAACCTTCCGGCTCTTTCTCTCTCCCGCAACTGCAGATCCATATCGCAGACAACCTTATTAATCCGATCGTTCATCTTACTACGAGGCACACCGTAAGCCTCGCCAAAGAAACGGAGGTTCTCCATCACCGTGAGGTCTGAATACAGGCTGAATTTCTGAGGTACATATCCAAATCGCGATCGGATTCGAAATCGATCTTTCCAAATATCGAGTCCCTCGATTGAACCGGTGCCGGACGTCGGCCTGGTCAATCCACAGAGCATGCGGATCGTCGTTGTTTTCCCGGCGCCGTTCGAGCCCAAAAACCCGAAGATCTCACCTCGCCGAACCGACATTGACATCCTGCTGGTGGCAATTTTTTTGCCGAATTTTTTCGACAGATCCTTGAGGACAATCAGCGATTCAACCATGGAAATTCTAAAGAGGATCCCTCTCGTCTGATCCTTTAGTGATCGATACCCCAGAATCGCTAGTCAGGTCAAAACAATGCTGACAGTCCGACTCGTAGATACGGAACCCAGTCTTCAGACTTAACTTTGAAGCCGTCCCCGACGTGTGGATAATCGAAGCGCCGATATGGAGTACAACCTCCTTCGATATCCAGGGTGACGTTTTTATACACCTTCCAGGTTAGACCGGCCCCGGCCCGAATTTCATTGTATTCAAGGATCGCGTTGTTGAGCTGCGGACTGCCTCTCGACGTGCCGAACCGGCTATCTACGACAAAGGTTTCTTCGCGCAAGTCAGCGCCCGCAAACAGAGTGACGCTATCGTTCAGGCTGTATTGGATCTGCGGGCGCGGAGGCATTCCCTCGATCACCCATTTATCAGATAGCTTCCAATGGACTCCAATTACCGGAAATACTGGGTCGCCAGCATTCACATCCACATAAATGCCGGCCAGGAAAATCAGATCCGCACTGACAAAATACGAAGCTGCAATCTCGAAGGGCACGTTAAAATCCCGCGATGTGATGTCGCGGGCGTTGCTGTAGATTCCAGGAAGTGCTTCGATTCGTGCAAGAATCGCGGGAGAGACCTGGATATCCGCACCGATCTCCAGGTTTTCAGCCTGCAGCGAGTCCGGTATCGGAGCCTTTGGCGCTGGATCAAAAAAATAACCCAGCCATCCGACGCCGAATCGCAGCAACGCCGTGTCCCGGACCTGGGCAGATAGCACGAATTTGGCTGAACTGGTGATCTCCGTAATGTCCCCGACATTCTTCGAACCTGCAGCCACGGAGCCCCTTCCGAAAAAGGAACTCTCGGCGTCCAGTTCGTAGGAAAACGGGGACGTGGAAGGCGCCGTCGGGGAAGTACCGCCGACAGACTTCAAGATGCCTTGGGCATTCAGCGTTGCATCGCCTATGCCTAAGGTGAAAAAAAAGATGGCCGTCGAGTTAAAAGCCCACCTCGCGCGGAAGCTCATGAGGCGTTTTAGCAAATTGCGCAAAAAACATCAACCCTTTGAGTTGTCGCGAAGAAAGGCCTTAACAGACTTTTGAATTTCACGCATCATTGCTGCACCCGAGCCGAGTCTTTCAACTCCGCGCAATTCTCCCAGCTGCTCAGCCGAAGTCATGTCGATACGCCAGACAAGCGTTGCGTCCTGGTTATCGACTTTGACAGGCCACATTTGATAGAACGTCAAAACGGTGTAGACAGCTCCACTGGCGTAATACTGGAGGTCGGCAGCCTGCCAGCCATCACCAGCCGGTTTGCCATACGAAGCCGACAGACTTACCGCTGCTATCCCATCGGCGTCGAACATCTGCCAGGTCTGCGAAGCCGCACCAGAACCGCGCCCACCCCCGATCGGTGTCGAAGAAATCAGCGAGCTAAAATAAGTTCGTACATTCCCGCTTTCCCCTATCAGGCGGGAAACTTCCTCCCCGACTCGGACCGGAGAGCCGGCTGTTTCATACGGCGCCTCCGCCCCAAGACCGCCAGAATTAAAACTCTGCGCTCGTCCAGCAAGAACTTTGCTCCAGAATGTGACCACGCTCGCCGGCATAGCGCCATCGCCAGAACCACCCGGAGAGAACATTCTTGCCTCAGCGTTACTGAGCTGCAGTTTGGCGGCGCCCTGCGGCAATCTCAGCGTTGCATCGACGAAAGCTTTCACCGAAGAATTTGACCGAGTCGACGCAAGCGCCTGAAAATCACCCGGATTACCTCTGCCGGAAACGTCA
Organism: Chthoniobacterales bacterium; assembly: GCA_035939025.1. Lineage (GTDB taxonomy): Bacteria > Verrucomicrobiota > Verrucomicrobiia > Chthoniobacterales > JAFAMB01 > JAFAMB01. The sequence goes on from DASZGG010000050.1 coordinate 3,840, forward strand.
CCCTGAACGTATATTTTCAACTCTGGATGGCGAGTCGGATCCCATCTTTGCTGAAGGGCGACAGTCGTTTTCACCGGGGCGCGAACGACGTAGGCGCTTTCGACCGACAAGCCTCGCGCAAGACTCATTGGGGGGCCCTTGGCTGCCAATACATCGCCGCCTGCCATTTTCCCCAAATCGGCATCTTTGAACACGGAAAGTGACCGAAGATCGGTTATCGGATCCGCCTTGCTCGCTACTTGTGGTCCTAACACGACGATCGCGGCCACAAAAAGCGAAGAAAACAATCTGTGGATCGCACCATGTCCTCCAATGACAAGATTTACTGTTCTCAAAGCTTCGCACGATACTCTCGTGCGTCAGGAGCGTCAACATGGGTCACCGTTCACACCTCAAAAACCGAAATAGGAGTCCGGATCGCGCAGGAGCGCGTCACTACCATCGGACGTTCATGACATTTCGGCGTTTTGATTTTTTGTTGGCGCCTCCCTTGCTCTTACCTATGTTGCATCCCGCCTTATGGAAGCTGACTTGCAATCATTGGTCGACGCCGGCAAACTCAACATAAAAGCTGCGGCCGCGCTTGACCAGCTGAAGCCGCAAACGTTTTGCCTGCATAAAAGCTGGGGTTTCGGACGGATAAGCGGCTGGAACCTCCTCCTAAATCAAATCGTGGTCGATTTCGACGCAAAGAAGAATCATTCGATGCAGCTGCAGTATGCCGCTGAAACACTTCAACCGTTACCCGACACGCATATTTTCGTGCGCAAGGTCGAAGACCCCGACGTTCTGCGCGACTTGGCAGAGAATGATGTCCCTAGACTTGTCGAGCTCGTTTTAGAGAGCTTCGGTGGCAAAGCGACACAGGAACAGTTGCAACGCGCCCTCTCGCCGGAAGTTGTGTCCGAAGGCGATTTCAAAAAGTGGTGGGACACCGCCAAGAAGTCATTACGAAAAGATGGCAGCTTCTCCGTACCTGCCAGGAAGACCGAACCGATCACCATGCGCGACGGATCAGTCTCGTTCGTCGATGAGCTGATCAAGTCGTTTCAGAATGCGCATCGGCTGAAGGATCAACTGAATTATCTAGACCAAATCCTGAAGAACGCCGACACATTTGCCGGCAAGGAGAAAGAGCTTCAAACGGTCGTCTCCCAGAGTGAAGAGATCGCGACCCGAAACCAGCGCCTGAACCCTTCTCAGGCCATTGAGCTTTTGATTTCTCGCGACGAACTTTGCGCGAAGCTGCTCGGGCTGAAGAAAGGCGCAATCGCCCTGCCCGATTTGTTGAGAGAGCATGAGCATAAACTCGGTGAAGTTGTTTCGCGCGTACCCGCGAACAGACAGCGGCGGGTGCTGGTCGAATTTCCTCAGGCTTTTCCCAACGATTGGATTTCCCGTCTAATCGGAATTCTTCAATCTGCGGGATTTCGCCTGATCGGAGAGATCGCGAAAATCCTCGTGGAACAAGGCCAAACCGAAGAGCTTCACCAGACGCTTAACCGCGCAATAAAAGAACACTCGATATCCTCCGACGCGCTCTACTGGCTTTGCAAAGAACGTGGCGCCGGTTCTTTTGCCGACCTACTCGACTCGGAATTGATGACCTCTATCTTCAGTGCGCTCGAGCGCGATCAATTCAATGAAAATCGGCGCGGCTCAAGACTACACGATCTGTTGATCGACGACCGGGATCTCGTTTCAGACCTCATAATCAACGCTCCGTTGCCGCAGGCGCGTGACCTGATGCGTCGGATGATGTTGACTCCGGCATTCGAAGAGCTGAACAAGCGCTCTCTCATGGCGCGGATGATCAAGACTCATCCAGAGTTGCAATCGATGTTGACCGGTGACTCCGAAGACAGAGAGGAAGCACTGATCGTGTCCTGGTCGAGTCTGCAGAAGAGAAAGGATGAATACGATGACCTGATCTCGAAGAAAATCCCGGAGAATACCAAAGAAATCGGCATTGCTCGCTCCTACGGAGATCTTCGCGAAAACTTTGAGTTTAAGGCCGCCAAGGAGATGCAAACGGTCCTTATGAGGCGAAAAGCGGAACTCGAGCAAATGCTGGCGAGAGCCCGTGGGTCGAACTTCGAAAACGCGGACCTCTCGCAAGTTTCCATCGGCACGAAAGTCACGCTTCGTGAAACCGACTCCGGGAAGACTCTTGAGTACACAATTCTTGGTGCGTGGGACAGCGCGCCGGAACGGAATGTTGTCTCCTACCTAACCGCTATCGGGCAGGCGTTGCTCGGGAAGAAGCCCGGCCAAACGGTCGAACTGCTCACCGAAACAAGCAGTCGACAAGTCGAGATTCTAGATATCGAGGCGTACAAAGTCACTGAAGTACCAACGCTCCAGACGACTTAAGTAAGCAAACCCTGC